>NZ_JBWKUK010000021.1:0-82572 GCF_059420805.1 Erwinia sp. GW821-FHT03D09 | reverse complement strand
GCGTATGCTCATCGTAAACTGCGTGGTCAGATAGCTGACGAGCTCACGCTTTATCGCTGGTTTTAAAGCTTTTTTTCAATGACGTCTTTCAGCGCCCGGCATTCCAGACTCAGATCGGCAAACATCTGCTTCAGACGACGATTCTCGTCTTCGAGATCTTTGATCTTTTTGATGTCAGTAGCTTCCATCCCGCCATATTTCGCCTTCCAGTTGTAATAGCTGGCTTCGGAAATAGCGGCCTCGCGGCAGACATCTTTGACGGTTCGTCCGGCTTCGACGGACTTGAGAACGGCGATAATCTGGTGTTCGGTGAATCGTATCTTACGCATAGCGATCTCCTCAGGGGACATAGTCAGTATGTCGGAAGATCTCTAAAAGTGAATGGGCCGTTTTAGCGGGATACTTACATAATCATCAAGCCGATCGTATTATCCTATCCCCCCCCTCAATCCTTATGGTGATGTGGTGTGCTCCCTTTCAGATAGCGGGGTAGGTTAGGATGGATGTGTTGAAAAAATAGGTTTAATTATTTTAAATGGAGTTACAGTATGGCAAATTTAATTTATCTAACACTAAATGGTGAAAAGCAAGGATTAATATCTTCTGGTTGCTCAACAATTGAGTCTATTGGTAACAGATTTCAACGTGGGCATGAAGACCAAATCCAAGTGTTATCATTGAATCATATTATGACGAGAGAACAACATGTAAGTCATCATCCTTTAGCTTTTACTAAGCCAATTGATAAATCATCACCATTATTAGGTGTTTCTATATCTAGTAATGAGTTGCTTAAAGCAGAATTTTCCATATGTAGAACAAATGCATCAGGAGCTATTGAGGTTTTTTTTAGTATTAAACTAACAGATGCAACAATAGTTGATGTTTCATGTGCATATCCAAATTCAATTGAAAATAGTAGCTTGCTTCCGTATGAAAAGGTTTTGTTAAAGTATAAGTCAATCAGTTGGGAACATAAGATAGCCGGTACATCTGGTTATAGTATATGGGATGATAGAGTTTATTGATTTAACAAAGCAGTGCATATTTTATATACATGCACTATTAACACTAGTGTATTTTCCAAATAAATAAGTATGTTATAACGATCCATCCAATTGTTAGTCTTCCCCATATATTTGGGAAGAAAGTAGCAAAAACGCAAGCCATTACTACTATTAGTAGTACGGGTGTATAAGTCCAAAATAAATCTTTAAAAATAATTTTTATTATTTTTCTCATATTAAACACCATTGAAAATTTTATTTAGTGTTTCTATTGTTTCGTTTTCGTTCATTTCTTTTTCTATAGATGGAATCACGGGCGCTAAAATTGGTTTTATTATGAAATATAACATTTCAATTTCTAAGTTATATAGCTCTCTATAGTACACGGGGCTTTCTCGTTTTAGATTATTTGCAGCGACTGCTGCCTCTTCAATGTATCCATATAGTCTGGCTAAAGTTAATGTTACATTGCTAATTATTGCCATTCTCTTTCTTGTTACTTCATTTTTAAATAAAGTCATTACTATCTGATGTTGTATTACGAACACAATTGTTTTTTGAGTTAACTGTACGGATGATATTTTTGATGATAAAGAAGATACTTTCATTGCTATTCGCTCGAGGCTTTTACCATCTTTATTTTTCAATAGTAGTCTTATATATATATTTATCATTAAGGTTATTATGTTTTTGCTTTTTACAACTTGTTTTACTGCTAAAAAAAATCTGTAATCTTCAGTATTTATTTGTTGATTAACATCTTGATACCCATCAAAAAAATATGATGTTCTCCAAGTTAATCTCTTTAGACCTTCTCCTATGGTGTTAACTGTGTCCTCTGCTACTTCACTAATCCCTCTAAATGAATGATCTAGTGATAGGGCCAGGGTTCTGTCTGATTCAGTCTTGATTCTTGAATAGTTTTCAATGTAATCATCCATTTATTAAGTGTCCTTTTTTTATTTTCAATGTAAAATGTAGTGTTTTGATTACTCGTTATTTGTGGCTCATTAGGAATGTCCAGGCTATAGTTTTCAAACCTGTATGTCTAGTCAACGACTCACTTTTCCTGATGAGGAGTTTTCTATGGCTATACATGACGCCGGGATGTTCACCGTGAAAGAAATCAACCGCCTCAAAATCATTCAGGATGTCGTCGACCGGCGTCTGACTACACTAATGGCCGCGCAGCGCCTGGACATTTCCGCTCGCCAGTGCCGACGCCTTCTGTCGCGTCACCGTGAATCTGGCCCGCTTAGTATAACCAACCGTCGTCGCGGAAAACCCAGCAATAACCAGTTGCCTGATAGTCTTGCCCGGTACGTACTCAGTATTATCCGCGAGCGCTATATCGATTTTGGGCAGACGCTGGCGTGTGAGAAACTCGCAGAACTGCACGATGTACACCTGTCCAAAGAAACCGTCCGTTCACTAATGATCAAAGCTGGTCTCTGGGTTCCCCGCAAGCAACGTGCTCCAAAAATTCAGCAGCCGCGATATCGGCGGCCCTGCTGCTGCGAACTGATCCAGATTGATGGTTGCGACCATCACTGGTTTGAGAACCGAGCTCCCGCCTGTACTGCACTGGTCAACGTAGACGATGCGACGAGCCGGTTGATGCAGCTTCGATTTGTGAAATCGGAATCGACCTTCACTTATTTTGAAGCTACCCGGGACTATCTGGAAAAGCATGGCAAAAAAGCCAGCGTCTTCAGAATCAACAATAAAAACGCTACCGATGGCAATGGTTATACCCAGTTTGGCCGAGCGATGCACGAACTTAACATCCAGACTATCTGCACCAATACCAGCTCTGCCAAAGGCCGCGTGGAACGCGCACATTTGACGCTTCAGGATCGCCTTGTAAAGGAACTCCGACTAAACGGGACGTCGCTCCCCTACCCTGCTTATGATCGCCTTCAGGAAATAGACCAGAGCGCTATCGTTGACAATAAGCGCCTCGGGCGCACACTCGAATTTGTTAAGCTGGTGCAAAGCAAACGCGACAATAACCGTTCACAGGCACTCCCTGCCGGTGATGGCCCTTCACGGCGGCGCAGAAAACCAACTGATAAGAAATCTCAACGCTCACTCAACGGTGACAATATGCTGGAAGCCTTGATGGCACTGCAATTACGTTCTGAGAAGATTTTTGGGACAAAGAAATGAACTGAATACTATGACAGACATGCCCGCCGCACCATAGAACTTCAATGCTAAGTTAGCTGTGAGCGAAAAGCCGACGTCCCATCCAGCGAAAGAACGTAAAAAAACCGCTTCACGGCGGTTTAACTGTCCAGTTAGGAAGTTGCGCTTGCGAGTCGTGCTGCAAATCCAATGAAAAACATACCTACAAGCGCGTTTCCGGTGGAAGATAACCTGCGGTTGCCTTTCAGACGGCTGAGCAAGTAAGAGCCGCAGAAAACGAGAAAGCCGAAATAAACGAGAGTAATTGTGAACATTACTGCTGCAAGAATAATAAACGCCATCCAGGAGTGTTCAGCCTGAACATTGATGAACTGGGCGAAGAAAGAGATATAGAACAGCAGCGTCTTTGGATTCAGTAAAGTAACCAGCATTCCGCGTCCAATGATCCACCCGGCATCAGCTAAAGATTTTTTTTCCTCACTCGTTTCGACAGCTGGCTTAAATATAGCGCGTATCGTCTGGACACCGAGATAGAAAAGATAAGCAGCGCCTGCGTATTTTATGGCGTTAAATAAGGCAGGGGTTGAGCTTATGACCGCGGCCAGTCCACACCATGCCAGCAAAACCAGAATAACGTCGCTCAGGAGAATGGAAAATATTGCAGCGAAGCCCCGTTTGATGCCGCTGGTAATGCTAGTTTTAATCACGAACATGGTTTCAGGGCCAGGCACAAGGACTATCAGCGTCGCACCAAACAGGTACGTCCAGAAATTCACGACACCAAAATCAGCAAACATTTTCACTCCCGTTCTCTCGTTTTCAACGAGGCTATTCTAACGTAACCAGCGTTAATGAAAACACATCGCGACTGCTTTCTATGCAACCAATGTCTGCTGTTGGTACAGAGCGGACATTTCAACTTTGCCCTGGTCCGGACATCTGAACTTAGATTCAACAACCATTTAGAAAGCACGTTTATCCGGCAACCCACGGCCCGTATAATCCGAATCTCGGCCATTCGGTCGGTATGGCGGGCGGGCAAAACAGCTTCAATATCTCATCGCATAGCTACGATCGGCTGGAAACCGGCATTTGGTTCGGTTAGTCGTCCACGAGCAACAGGATAATCAGCATAAGCAACCATCGAGCCTCGATCGCAGGGGAAGACGGGATTCACCGACCGGGGCCGGCGGGGTATCCTGCCGTGGTTCCATTTCTCAGCCATAACCCACTGAAACAGGAGACGTAAGCGCTGGCTGCCAACATCAACCCTGAGATCTCTTCCCGTTCTCAGCTGGCCAGACTTTTTAACGCAGCAGATGCTGGGTCGGCAGCGCCGTCGTGTACTTCACCTGGCTCAGCGCAAAGCTGGAACGAATACTCGCCACACTGCGAATTTGCGTCAGGCACTCCTGAATAAACACCTGATATTTCTTCAGGTTTTGCACCACCACGCGCAGCAGATAGTCCGCTTCCCCCGTCATCAGGTAGCATTCCATCACCTCTGGACGGTTGCTCACGGTGTCGGTGAACTCCTCCAGCGACTGTTTATCCTGATGTTTCAGGGTCACGTGGACAAAAACATTCACCTCCAGCCCGAGACTTTCCGGATCTACCAGCATCACCGATCCGCGGATTACGCCCTTTTCGCGCATTTCCGACACCCGTCGCCAGCAGGGTGACACCGAAAGTCCCACCCGCTCAGCCAGTTCGGCATTACTGATATCGGCCTGCTTTTGCAGAATATCGAGGATTTTCAGACTGACTTCATCCAGTTGTGGCTTCTGTTGCGGCATAGTTATCCTGTAATAGTGAATTTAACCGTAAATTTTTTCTTTTACGCAGCAAACCAAGAACAAAATAGCACGGATTTACCTGATAAAGCGGCATAGCATTATCGAAATCATGCTGCTTTATCAGGAAACCCGATGAGCGTTATCACTTCCGAATCCCTTAAACAAAATACGGCCCGTTATGCCGGGCGATCGACTCTGTTATGGCTGCTGTTAATGGTTGTGTTATGGGGATTGAGCTGGCCGGCTACCAAGCTGGCGCTGAACGTGACGCCGCCGCTGTGGCTGGCTGCGATCCGTTTCGGGTCGGCGGGTATCTGCCTGTTTGCCTTTGTGGCGCTGCGCGGCCAGCTCAGACTCCCATCGCGCCAGGATCTGCCAATCGTTGCCTCGGTAGGGATTATGCAGATGATGGTGTTCACCGGGCTGGGGATGATCGCCATGCGCCATACCGACACCAGCCACGCGGTGCTGCTGGCGTACACCACGCCGCTGTGGGGAATACTCACTTCGTGGCTGCTGCTGAAACAGGCACCGTCTAAACTCCAGCTCGTCGCGTTGCTGACCGGAATGGCGGGCATCGGATTGATCTGTTCGCCGTGGGAAATGCAGTGGGATAACCCCGAAGTACTGACGGGCGCCGCGCTGCTGATTATTGGCGCAATATCCTGGTCGCTGGTGATTGTGCACGTGCGCCATCACCGCTGGGCTTCATCGCCGCTGTCGCTGGCCCCATGGCAAATGCTGCTGGCTGCGGTGCCGCTGGCGCTGATCGCCTGGGGCGTAGAAGGCTCACCGGCGACGATTGCATTCAATGCGAACCTGCTCTGGCTACTGCTGTTTATTGGCCCGGTAGCCACGTCACTGTGCTTCGTGATCTCATCCGAGCATGGTCGGCGGGTCAGCGTGTTTACCATGTCCAACGTCACCCTCGGCGTACCGCTGATCGGGGCCGTGGCCGCCGTGATGTTTCTGCAAAACACGCTGTCATCGCTGTATATTGCCGGCCTGCTGCTGATATTCTCCGGCGTGATGTTGACCACGTTTGCCGCAGTGAAAAAGTAAATTATCGCAAAGGCCCTGCCGGGCCTTTGCCTTTAACCGCTTTAAATCCAGCACACCGCCGTTTTTTTCGACGCCGGCATCAGCCCATCGTAAAATTTTCCACGGCCTGCCACTCGCCTACCAGTACGCTGACCAGTTCAGCCGCAGGCAGCTCGCGGGCAAGCGGCGCACCCTGTCCTGCCCACTGCGCACCGTAACCGTGGTCGCCTTTAGCGCTGGCCGCGGCAGCGAGCGCTTTGCCGAGGGCATAGGTCAGCGGATAGTCAGGGATCGTCTGCGCGGGAACATCCTGCATCATGCGGCAAAAGTCATTGATAATGCAGCGCGCAGGCCGCCCGGAAATCGCCGCCGTCATCACCGTACTGGCGGCCTCTTCGCTCTTCATCAGCTGCCGGTAAGCCACATTCGCCGCCGATTCCGGGCAGAGCACAAAGGCGGTTCCCAGCTGTACGCCTGCCACTCCCAGCTTCATCATCGCCGCGATCCCCGCACCGTCCATAATGCCGCCAGCGGCAATCACCGGCAGCCGCGATACCCGACGTATCGCCTGTACCAGCGTAAAGGTGCTGAGTGCCCGATCTTCAGCCTGCGGGTCAAAAATACCCCGGTGGCCCCCGGCCTCAATGCCCTGCGCGACGATAAAATCGACGCCGGCCTCTGCCATCACCCGCGCTTCTGCCGGACTGGTCGCCGTCGCCAGCGTGACGATACCGCAGGATTTCAGCCGCTGAATGAATTCTCCTGAAGGCAGGCCAAAATGGAAACTGACGGCGGCCGGGCGGGTATTCAGCAGGATATCCAGCATCGCGTCATTGCCGCAAAAGCTCTGATAAATCTCCGAGAGTTCTGCCGGAGGGACCGCATCAAAGCGCCTGAAGCGCTCGTCAAACCGCGCAATCCACGCCTTCTCGACGTCAGGATCGCGCTGTGCCGGAGCATGGCAAAAGACATTGACGTTTAACGGACCGCAGGTCAGGGACATCGACTGTCGGATCATCCTATCTGCCTGTTCCGGCGTTGAGGCCCCAATGCCGATCGAGCCCAACGCCCCCGCGTTGCTGACGGCGGCGGCCAGTTCAGGCGTGGAGACACCGGCCATCGGTGCCTGAATCAGGGGATAGCGGAGGTTAAGCATTTTGCAGATCACATTGTCCATTCGATCATCCTTTGCGGCATTGCGGGACGGGCCATAAAAGCGAATGGCAAGAGTATAAGATCGTTTGTGCGGGCTGGCCCTCTCAATATTGCGTTTATGAGTACTAAAAGATGCGTAAAAAAGAAGTGGAAATACATTAAATATGAGGTAATTGTTATTACATCGTTCAATTTAATTACTTTAAAAAAGAAATTAAAACATTATTATCTACGGAAAGAATTTACACTAAGTTAATTACCAGAAACGACTCTCTTTATCTTTTAAAATAACTCTGCGACCAGGAGTTTATGGCGAGGACACTATTAACCGCTTTCGGAGTGGATATCTCATTGAAAACAGCATTAGCCGTTATATTTGAATTATAAAAACCGGAGCTGAATCATGATTGAAAATATCCTCGCGAATATCAATAATCGCCTGAGCAATAAAGACGTCGCCGCCTTACTGTTGAGGATCATCCTGGGGGCTTATTATTGTTTCACGGCTGGCACAAGGTCCATAGCGGTATCCGTTTTATTCTCAATACGATGAGTGAACACGGTGTCCCGGCCTTCGTAGCCTACGGCGTTTACCTGGGCGAAGTGGTGGCACCGATATTGGTTATTCTCGGTATCCTCTGCCGCCCCTCCGCGCTGGCCATCATTGGTACGATGATAGTGGCGTGGCTGCTGGTGGACGTGAATAATACGCTGGCGCTGAGTGAAACCGGCACATGGGCAATAGAGGACCTGGTCTTCTACGTGATGCTGTCCGTTATCTTACTGTTCCTCGGCTGTGGTAAACACTCGGTGATATCTAATCCCAACTGGCGATAAAAAACGGGCAGCCTGCATATCATGAAGGCTGCCCGATTTATTGGTGAACCGACCGAACGCGGGTTTAGGCGTTGTCGATTTTCGGCAGGAACCACGCCAGCAGCCCCGCCAGCGGCAGGAATGAACACAGCCAGTAGACATTCTCAATGCCGGTTTTATCCGCCAGCGCGCCCAGCACCGCCGCAGCAATCCCGCCCAGGCCGAAGTTCAGCCCGTAGAACAACCCCCCGACCAGACCGATACGATTCGGCGCCAGCTCCATGGCGTAAATCAGAATAGCGGCAAACGCACTGGCCATAATCAGGTTGATCAGGATCGTCAGCACCACCGTCCAGTGGAAATCCGCGTACGGCAGCATTAGCGTTAGCGGCAGCGGGCCGAGGATGGAGATCCAGATGATTTTATATCGACCAATGCGGTCACCTAAAATCCCGCCCAGCAGTGCACCCACCGCCGACGCGGCAAGGAACAGGAACAGCATAAACTGGGATGTGGTGATCGAGGCACCAAAATGGTCCATCAGATAGAACGTGTAAAACGAGCGGAAGCTTTCGTTATAGGCATTCTTGGAAAACATCAGCAGGGTCAGCACGATAAGCCCGGTTGCCACCACCGCTGGTGGGTAGGTTTTGGACTTGTGCCCGCTTTTTGCCTTTGCTTTTACCGACTGAATAAAGCTGTGCTTCATGGCATCGTGGCGTCCGGCGGTCCAGATCATCAGCCCGACGGCGAACAGCGCCAGCACTGCAAACCACGCCAGACTTTCCTGCCCACGCTGCACGATAATCAGCGCCGCAAACAGCGGTCCCATCGCACCACCGGCCTGGCCTCCCACCTGGAAGATGCCCTGAGCCAGCCCCTGCCTGCCCCCTGATGCATAGCGCGCCATGCGGGTGGCCTCCGGATGGAAAATAGAGGAACCAATACCGATGCTGGCAGCGGACAGCAGGATCAGATGATAGCTGGGCGCATACGCCAGCCCTATCAGCCCCGCCAGGGTAAACATCATGCCAAGTACGGTGGAATAAGGATAAGGGCGACGGTCGGTAATCGCGCCCACCACCGGCTGCAGGAGCGATCCCGCAATCTGGAAAGTCAGGGTGATAATACCGATCTGCACAAAATCGAGCTGATATTTCTCTCTCAGAATCGGGTAGACGGCGGGAATCAGAGACTGGATAAGATCGTTAAGTAAATGCGTTAACCCCAGAACAAGCAGCACGCTCATCCAGGTTTTTGGCCGCGCAACGGCCGCAGTATTATTCATTTTTATACCAGTGAGATAGTTTTAATACGTTATTGTTCTAACGCAGGAAAATTGAATTTGCCATTAATCAGATGCCATCCTGGCAACCCCTTTTTAGCAGATGTTAAAGATTGGAAACAAGTTAAAAAAGTGACGAATGATGGAGTTTTGAACGAAAAAATTAACTCCGCAAATTCTTAGCAGAAAAAACGCTTAGCCGGGAAAGCAGAATAAGCCGATTACCGGTTGGCAGATACATCAGCCCCGGATTGGCGTCGTACGACATGGCCACCCAGACGTTCGGCGTACAGAGATGCGAGTTACAGATCGAGTGCGTGGAGAAATCGTTCAAGAATGGCATTAGGCCGCCGCCCTTTTCGAGTGACGATGGCAATTTTACTGCTGAAGTTCAGCCGCTGCGGCGCGAGGGCGCGCATCAGTTTTTTTTCCACCCACTGCGCCGCGAAGTGATCGGGCAGGTAGCCGATAAAGCGCCCGGTGAGGATCAGAAACGCGATGCCTTCACGATCCGAAGCGGTGGCCGTGCAGTTCAGCATCTGGTGCAGACCGATGGTTTCTGCCGTCATGCGAAACGCCGGGGCAATCGCATCGTACTGTACCAACAGATCATCGCTGGGATTGCCGTCTCCGCCAAACAGTGGATGTGAACTACTACAGTAAAGCTCTGATTTTTCGTCATAAAGATGGGAATAATCCAGACCCGATATCGGCGAGGTTAGCGGCAGAGCTCCGATATGCAGGCGGCCATCCATTAGCTTCCGCTCGATCTCCGCAGCGGTAGACATGCTGATATTCAGGCGAATTTCCGGGCCGGCTTCCCGCAGCGAATCCAGCGCGTGGGTGATTTTCATCCTTGGCTGGGTGACCAGATTATTGATGATGCCGATGTTAAATTCACCGCGCAGCTGCCGGTGCATCTGGTTAACCTGCTGACGAAAATGTTCGATTGCCGCCATCATGCTGTCGCTGTGGCGCAGAATTTCACGCCCTTCGTCAGTCAGGGCAAATCCCGCACGCCCCCGCTGACACAGCCGCATGCCCAGGCGCTTTTCCAGATCGCTCATATGCAGGCTGATCGCCGATCGCGTAATACCAAGCAGGCTTTCAGCGGCAGAAAAGCTGCCGCACTCGCTAACGGTTTTGAATATTCGCAGCAGCTTGAGGTCAAAGTCTGTAACCTGGGCAAGGGATTTGCTTTTCATTCAGGTAAGTAATTCCATAACTAAAGATGTATTTATATGCATTTAACTTAACTAATACTTGAATGCAAACTCTTCCTACACCCGTCAGGAGGAAAAAATCATGTCTGAAGCCGTTAATACCGCATCACTGAATCTGCAGGCACACTGGATGCCGTTCAGCGCCAACCGTAATTTCCACCGCGATCCGCGCTTTATCGTTGCGGCAAAGGGGCGCTGGCTGACGGATGATAAAGGCCGCCAGATTTTCGACAGCCTCTCCGGGCTGTGGACCTGCGGCGCGGGCCATACCCGCAGCGCGATCCAGGCGGCGGTCAGTAAACAACTCGGCACGCTCGACTACTCGCCGGGCTTCCAGTACGGCCATCCACTGTCGTTCCAGCTGGCGGAAAAAATCGCCCAGCGTATGCCCGGCGATCTGAATCACGTGTTCTTTACCGGTTCCGGTTCTGAATCCGCCGATACCGCCGTGAAAATGGCCCGTGCCTACTGGCGCGCCAAAGACCAGCCGTCGAAAACCAAACTGATTGGCCGCGCGCGCGGCTACCACGGAGTGAATATTGCCGGCACCAGCCTTGGTGGCATTGGCGGCAACCGTAAAATGTTCGGCCAGTTTATGGATGTTGACCACATCCCGCACACCCTGCAAACCGACCTGCCCTTTACGGCAGGCATGGCGGAAACCGGCGGCGTGGAACTGGCTAATGAGATGCTGAAGCTGATTGAACTGCACGATGCCTCTAATATCGCCGCGCTGATCGTGGAGCCGCTTTCCGGCTCCGCCGGGGCGATTATTCCGCCCCGCGGCTATCTGCAGCGCCTGCGCGAGATCTGTACCCAGCACAATATCCTGCTGATCTTTGATGAAGTGATCACCGGCTTTGGCCGCATGGGACGCTGGAGCGGTGCCGAATACTTTGGCGTTACCCCGGATATGCTCAACTTCGCCAAACAGGTCACCAACGGCGCGATCCCGCTGGGCGGCGTGGTGGCCAGCAGCGAGATCTATCACACCTTTATGTCGCAGCCGCTGCCGGAGCACGCGGTGGAGTTTGCCCACGGCTATACCTACTCCGCGCACCCGGTGGCCTGCGCCGCCGGGCTGGCGACGCTGAATTTACTGGAAAACGAACAGCTGATCGCCCAGTCGGCAGAACTGGCACCGCATTTTGAACGTACGCTGCATGCGCTGCGCGCGGCGCCGAACGTGATTGATATCCGTAACTGCGGTCTGGTGGGGGCGATTCAGCTGGCGCCGCGCGACGGTGACGCCGCCATCAGACCGTTTGATGCCGGTATGGCGCTGTGGAAAGCCGGCTTTTACGTACGCTTTGGCGGCGATACGCTGCAGTTTGGCCCGATGTTCAACACCCGACCTGCCGAGCTGGATCGTCTGTTCGATGCCGTGGGCGAAGCCCTGCACCATATTAACTGAGGGAAATGTCATGACTGTTATTCCCCATCTGATCAACGGTGAAATTCGCCAACCCGATGGCCGCACCACCTCCGTTTTTAATCCTGTCACCGGCAAAGTGAACTGACGCTGAAGGAAATTGCAGAACAAAGGAAGTTAAAGCATCGTGTATAAACTCACCCGACGTGCGGCTGAAGATTTCACCGATATCTATGATGATACGTGGTTAAACTTTGGCGAATCTCAGGCAGATAGCTACACGGAAACGCTGGAAGCGTTCTTTCAGACTTCGGCCAGCATGCCTGAAATGGGCCGGGATTATCCGGCGGTACAGAACATCAAGCGCATTGAATTTCAGAAACACAGCATCTTGTATGCCATCCGGGATTCAGACATATTGATCGTACGTATCCTGCACCAGCAGATGAATCACACCAGCCATCTGTAATCCGGCAGCTAAGGCAGGTTACAGCCCCCCGGTCAACTACCCTGAAAACTGTACATTTATCTGATATTCAGATTGGTTATAACGATATAATAAATTGTTTTTTCAAACCGATTAGTCGCATCCTCAGTCCTATACATGAGGAGAGAACCATGACCGATATTCCGTTGGTACAGTATTCACACACGGCAAAACGCTTTTTCCCCGGTATCTTGCTCACGCTTGCCATCGCACTCGGTACCGCCTGGCTGGGTAATCAGACCGTCATGTCGGGCCTTGGCCTGGGGGCGCTGACCCTGGCGATTATCGTGGGCATCGTGCTCGGCAACACAGTTTATCCTCTGCTCCATCCGCAGTGCGATGAGGGCGTACAGTTTGCCAAACAGAAGCTGCTGCGGCTGGGCATTATCCTCTACGGCTTCCGGCTGACCTTTCAGCAGGTTATGGCTGTTGGACTGAGCGGCGTGGTGGTTGATGTGGTGATGCTCAGCAGTACCTTCCTGATTGCCAGCTATATGGGGTCGCGCCTGCTCGGTATCGATCGCCAGACCGCGTGGCTGATCGGTGCGGGCAGCAGCATCTGCGGCGCGGCGGCGGTGCTGGCCACGGCACCGGTGGTGAAAGCGGAATCGTCAAAGGTTGCCGTAGCGGTCGCCACCGTAGTGATTTTTGGTACCGCCGGGATCTTCCTCTATCCGTGGATCTGGCATCACGTTGCCTCGCTTATCCCGGGGATATCGGCAACCCAGTTTGGAGTGTATACCGGGTCAACGATGCATGAAGTTGCCCAAGTGGTGGCCGCGGGCCACGCCGTCAGCCCGGAGAGCGAAAATGCGGCAGTGATCGCCAAAATGCTGCGTGTGATGATGCTCGCGCCATTCCTGCTGGTGCTGAGCGTCTTCATCAGTCGGGGTTCAGCGGAGAGCGGTGCTACGGCACAGCGCATCGTCTTCCCGTGGTTTGCCCTGATGTTCATTGTGGTGGCGCTGTTTAACTCGTTCCACCTGCTGCCGCTGCCGATGGTTGCCGCTATCAACAGCCTGGATAACGTGCTGCTGGCGATGGCGATGGCCGCGCTGGGGCTGAGCACCCGCATCAGCCAGCTGATGAAGGCCGGCACCCGTCCGTTTACCCTGGGACTGTTCCTGTTTATCTGGCTGATTGTCGGCGGCGGCGCGATTAATCTGTTGGTGCATCATGCGCTGGCTTAAGGCGTAAAGCGCATTGAGTGCCACCCACTCACTATTCTCTGCCCGGGCGATCCCCGCCGTGGCGGCTATGCTTAATCAATAACCGCTACTTGCCTCATCACCGGAGAACCCGTAATGAAAATTTTAATGGTACTGACCTCACACGCCGAGCTGGGTAATACCGGTGAGAAAACCGGCTTCTGGCTGGAAGAATTTGCTGCGCCCTATTACGTCTTCAAAGACGCGGGCGCGGAGGTGGTGCTGGCCTCGCCTGCCGGTGGCCAGCCGCCGGTGGACCCGAAAAGCGATCTGCCGGATTTTCAGACGGCAATGACCGATCGCTTTAAGGCCGACAGCGCGGCACGGCAGGCTCTGGCCAGTACCGTGAAGCTGGAGACGATAAATCAGCAGGACTTTGATGCGGTATTTTATCCCGGCGGCCACGGTCCGCTGTGGGATCTGGCCGAATCCGCCGACTCCATTGCGCTGATTGAAGCCTTCGATCGCGCCGCTAAGCCCATCAGCTTTGTCTGCCACGCGCCGGGCGTGCTGCGCCACGTGAAATCCACTGGCGGCGCACCGCGCGTTCAGGGCAAACAGGTTACCGGCTTCAGCAACAGTGAAGAAGCCGCGGTGCAGCTGACCGACGTGGTGCCTTTCCTGATTGAGGATGAATTTATTGCCGCCGGCGCACACTATCAGAAAGGTGCCGACTGGGCACCGTTCGTGGTTGAGGATGACAATCTGATCACCGGCCAGAACCCGGCCAGTTCGGAAGATGTAGCGAAGGCGCTGCTGAAAAAACTGGGCTAAACATTCAAAATAAGCAAGCATTCTCTGCTTGAGACCACGAAACCGGGCCATCAAAAGCCCGGTTTTTTTCATGGCCGGTTATCTGTTTTTCAGATAAGTATCGCGAAACTCTCTGGGCGGCATCCCCACTATTTTAACGGCAAGTTTGATGCGGAAACTGCCGCCCTGAGCCTGACCGCCAGCCACAGCAATATTCAACTTTTGACCGGCAGCAAGGTCATCAGACTGAAAACCGCTGCGGACGGCGGACGCATCGAAGAGGTGGTTTTCAACGCAATAATCAGACCTGTAGCGTGCGCCCTAAACTGGTTATTCTCGCCGCCGGAGCCGTACATTCGGCTGCGCTGCTGCTTAAATCGAAAAACGCCCGCTACCCCAACGGGCTGGCGAATCGCTCTGGCATGGTTGGCCGCAACTTTATGAACCACAACTGCACCGCCGTGCCGGGCTTCAGTCATCGCTACTGCAATCGCTCTGTGTATCAGAAAACCTTCGGCCTGAATGATTTCTATCTTTCCGATGGCGCAGGTGGATACCCGCTGGGCAACATTCAGCTGTTGGGGCGTGTGTCCGGTCAGATCCTCAAGTCATCCCTTCCCGCCGCGCAGGGTTTCGCTTTGAACTACTTCAGCAGGCACAGCATTGATTTTTACGCCATGAGTGAGGATTTGCCCTCCCCGGACAACCGTATCCAGCTGGACGGCGATAAAATAACTCTGCACTGGGAGCGCAATAACCGGGCGGCGCATACCCGACTGGTGAAGAAACTCAGCAACGCACTAAAGAAATGTGGGTTCTATTTTGTGATGAGTAAACCCTTCGATAAACGAACGCCGTCACACCAGTGCGGCACGATCAGAATGGGTACCGATCCCGAACGCGATCCGCTTAACAGTTACTGTCAGGCCTGGGATCATGAGAATCTGTACGTGGTGGACGCCAGCTTTATGCCCAGCTCGGCGGCGGTTAATCCTTCACTGACTATTGCCGTGCAGGCGCTGCGGGTGGCGGGCCACATAATGCAGCATCGTCTTGCCGAATAAGGACTCCGAACGCTACAAAGCAAAACGCCATGTCTGACATGGCGTTTTTTTATTAGCGGTATATTTTCCCCATCAGGAAATCAGGCCAGTTCTTTTCAAAAAAGACTTTACTGAGATCCACCGGATCGTTCACCGGGCGCGAAGCATGATGGAAGCTTTCACCGTCCCACGCAATCAGCAGCTTGCTGTCCGGCACAGCAGTTTTCTCCGATCGGAAGCGCCATTTCTCAATCGGCCCGCTGCGGCCCTCGGGAACTGAATCCCCCAGTTCATCAAGGATAATTCGGGCACCACGGCTGCCGCCGCCGCCTTCGATATACGTGCTCAGCATCGCCATAACTGCAGCAGAAGCCAGTGCGAAATGCCGCCAGAGTATGTTTTCGGTCAGCTGAGTCAGGCTGGTCAACCTCACGCCTTTCGCCAGCACCTCGCTCAGCAGCAACGCAGCACGCTGCTGTTCCGCTGCGGTTTCCTGCGCCGCGACAACAAATCCGGCCTTGTCCGACATGCGGTTGCGGATCTCGCTTTTCAGCGCAACGGGATCGAGGGCGTCCTCCGACCGCGATTTTTCCGCCCACAGAACGATCTCCGCCATTGAATCGGCATAATCGATTTCCCACGCGCACGCACCCTGCAGCTGGCGCTGCTGCACGTCGTGCGCCACCTTTTGCGCCACCCGCACGCCAAACACCTGCCCGGAGTTCAGCGCCGCGCCGCCGGGCCGGGTGACGCCATGGGTTCCGGCCACTTCACCCAGCGCAAAACAACCGGCCAGGCTGGTTTCCCCCCAGATGTCCACCTCAATACCGCCGTTCATATGCTGATTGTTCACCGCAAACTCCAGCGGACTGCGCGTGATATCGCAGCCGTGCATAGCATAAAGCTCTATTGCCAGCGGGTTCATCTGTTTCAGCCGATCGATGGGCAGTTCAGCAGCGCATTCGTTATTGGCGAGGTAGCTGCTGACGTCCGCATCAAGCCGCGCCAGCGAGAACGGCAGATCCCCCGGAACCGGCTGCGGATTGCGGTTGAAATCCATATACACCCGGTGCCCGTTTTTCACCTCTTCGGCAATCGCCATATCCACCAGGCTGGAGCCGTACTCCAGCGTGCGCGTGGCGTGGAACGGCCACTGATAGCCTTTGCGAAAGACGTTCGAGGCCAGCTCCTGCGTGGTGCGATAATACTGCGCGAGGAAGTTGCGCTCGTTGCCCTGCACATCCACTGAATAGATATAGGGGATCACCTGTACGTAAGTCCCCGACAGATTCCACGGAAATGCCGTACGCGGTGTGCCGATGCCAAACTGGCTCTCAATAATATTGGCTAACCTCAGCCCGCCTTCCAGCGCCAGCCCCAGCGAACCGTAACACTTCTTCGGGTAAACGCTGTCGCGATACATATCCCCCGGTCCGCCGGTGGCCAGCACCACCGATGCGGCATTGATAACCCCAAAGCGATAGGGATTGTGAACCGCGCTGCCGGTGCTAACCAGCAAGCCAACACATTGCTCCGCACCGGCGCTGTCCCGCTGCTTGATCAGCTTTAGCGCCGTTGTGGCGGTCAACATCGGTATCGCCAGCCGCTGCGTCTCCTCCAGTAGCACTTTCACCATCAGCCGCGAGGTACGCGGACCGCAGCTGGTGGCGCGACCGGCCTCATCATGATCGGTTTGATAACGCAATATCGAACCGAAGCGGTCTTCCGGCGGCTCAAGCCCCAGATACTGCAACCCCGCCAGAGTGTGTATGGAACCCACGGCCTCTACGTAGGCGATATCTTTATCCATCGCACCGCCTGAACTCAGCGCCGCTGCCAGCTGATGGAAGTTATCGCCATTTTTGCCCGTGGCAGCGGTAAACAGTGTCTGTTTATCCGATCCCGAACAGGCCGAGGTGCCCATATACAGCCCCGAGGTGATCAGCAGGACGTTGACGTTTTTCCGCTTCAGCTCCACGGCCGCGCGCAGGCCGGCGGCCCCGGAGCCGACCACCACGGCATCGTAGTGATAAAACGGAACATTCAGTCCGTTAATCTCCCTGATTTCGCTTTCCCGGACTTTATTAAATGACTTAGGAAAGGATACCTGCGTCAGGCTATCCAGAATATGTTGATCAACAACACCCATATTGTTTTCCAGGCATATTTAAATTAATTAACGCGTACACTTCACGGCATAGAACAGAATGACGACGAAGCTGAACACCGGAATAATAAATGCGGTTGCCATTGAGGAGTAATCGGCAATCATCCCCATCAGATAAGGTGAAATTGCACCGCCGACTAAGGTCATGACCAGATAAGAACCCGCACGCTTAGACTGCGCGCCCAGGTTTTTAACTCCCATGGCAAAGATGCACGGATACATAATCGACAGGAAGAAGAAGATAACCACCAGACCGATAACGGAGATTTTTTCCACGCCGATGACCGCCAGTGAGCACAGCAGGATATTAATAATACTGTAGGTAATTAACATGCTGCGCGGCGCAAAATACTTCATTACCCAGGTACTGATAAAACGACCAATCATAAAAGTCAGCATCGCGCAGGAAAGAAGATAAGAGGCATCCTGCACGCTGGTGCCTTTCCAGTGATCGATGGCGTAGTTAATAAAGAATGAGGCGATCCCCACGTGCGCAGCCATATAAAAGAACTGCGCGGCCAGCGCACCGGTAAAGCTCGGTTTTTTCCAGATGCTCTGTTGCGCTGCGCCCAAACGGCTATCATCACGGGCTTCCTGCACTTCCGGCAGGCGGGTGACGATAAACACCACCATCAGCAGCAGGACCACCGCAGCCAGTACCACGTAGGTGGTCATCACCGGATCGAAGGCATGCCCGGCAATGCGAATGTCCGGCGCGAAGAACAGCGTACCGCCAATAATCGGCCCCATAAACACGCCAAGGCCGTTAAAAGACTGGGCGAAATTCAGGCGGCGCTCGGCGTTATTAGCATCACCCAACACCGACGCATACAGATTGGCCGAAGTTTCCAGGCAGCCTAATCCACAGGCCAGAATAAACAGGGCAAACAGGAAAAAGGCAAAAGTACCCGCCGAGGTGGCTGGCACAAACAGCAGCGCTCCGGCAGCGAACAGTAATAATCCGCAGATCACCCCCAGCTTATAGCCATAGCGCTGCATCACCGCCCCGACCGGAATCGCCACAAGGAAATAGGCACCGTAATAGGCCATTTGCAAATAGCCTGACTGCGCCTTGCTGACGTTTAAAGAATCCTGGAAATGTTTATTTAAAACATCTAACAGGCCATGGGAAAGCCCCCACAGGAAAAACAGCGAGGTGATCATGCCAAATGCCAGCTTTACCGAAACAGTCTTATTATTAAATGCAGGAACAGAAGCGATGTTATTATCAATACTCATACAGACCTCTTTGCAGATGTTTTTTATTGTTTAATGACTGCCCAACCGGCCGAGAATGGTATCCGCTGCCTTTTCGGCAATCATGATGGTCGGAGCGTTGGTATTACTGCTTGGTACACGCGGTATCACGGATGAATCCGCAATACGCAGCCCCTGCAGCCCGAAGACGTTCAGATGCTCATCCACTACCGCATCCGGATCGCCCTCTACACCCAGGCGGCAGGTTCCCACCGGGTGATGATCGGTTTTAGCGTTCTGGCAGGCGTACTCGAAGAGCTCATCATCGGTACGGATCTGCGGCGAAGGCAGACGAATTTCCTTTACGTAGGGCTTGAACGCATCCTGCGACAGAATTTCGCGCACCAGCTTCAGGCCGCGCAGTGACATTTCCCGGTCGTAAGGGTCCGCCCAGTAATTCGGATCGATCAGCGGCGCATCAGCAGGATTGCCGCTGGCCAGCCGCAGCGTGCCCCGCGAGCGTGGGCGCAGGAACGCGGAGTTCAGCGTTACGCCAGAGTTTTTCATCTGCTCAACGCCCGCTTCAATCCCGGAACCCAGACCCAGGTGGAACTGTACATCCGGCGATCGTGCGTTGCTGTCCAGATACCAGAAGCCGCCGGTTTCAAACAGGCTGGAGGCTACCGGCCCCTTCTTCAGCAGCAGATACTGCAAACCGGCCCAGGCGGCGTGATGGATTTTCAGACAGGGGTCGTAGGTGTGGTCGCCGGTACATTCGGCAATGGCGAACAGGTCGAGGTGATCCTGCAGATTGCTGCCCACGCCCGCCAGGTCATGTTTAACCGTAATACTCTGCTCTTCCAGATGCCGGGCCGGGCCGATGCCGGAGAGCATCAGCAGCTTAGGCGAGCCGAAAGCACCGGAGGTAACGATCACTTCCCGCGAGGCGCGCACCTGCTGCGTGCCGCCGCTACCGGTGGCAATTTCCACGCCGGTCGCCCCCTTGCCTTCCAGCAAGATACGCAGGGTGAAGGTATTCAACTTTACGGTCAGATTCGGCCGCGACTGCGCCGGACGTAAATAGGCTACTGAGGTTGAGGAGCGTTTGGCATTAAGCTGGGTAAGCTGGTAATAACCTAATCCCTCCTGATGTTCACCGTTAAAATCCGGATTATAGGGAATATTTAATTCCTGACCGGCCTGGAAAAAAGCTTCGCAAATAGGTAGCGGACTGATCGGATTTGATACGCCAAGCGGACCACGGTAATCATGATATTCATTAACAAAGCGCTGGTTTTTTTCGGACTTTTTAAAATAGGGCAGCACATCTTTATAGGCCCAGTTTTTAACGCCGCAGGCCTGTTCCCATTCGTCATAATCATGTTTCGACCCGCGGGTATAAACCTGGGCATTCACCGATGACCCGCCGCCAATCACTTTCGCCTAGGTAAATCTCAGCACGCGGTTATTCAGATACTTCTGCGGAACGGTGTGCCAGCCCCAGCTGCTGCGGCCCTTGGTCATTTTGGCAAAGCCGGCGGGCATACTGAACAGTGGATGAGAATCCCCCCCGCCAGCTTCCAGCAGCAGCACCTTAATAGTCGGATCTTCGCTGAGCCGGTTCGCCAAAACGCAACCGGCAGATCCTCCGCCGATAATAATATAATCGTATTCCACGTTGACCTCACGTCATGAGACGGCAGCCATCTTATTCGGATGGCCGCATTATTATTTAATTCAAGAATTGAATCAGTTGGCGTTGTTTATCCACCAGTTGGTTCTGGCGCCAATATGTAATTGCACGGTTTTCTGCTCGGTATAATCTTCTACCGCGCTCTTACCTAATTCACGCCCCAGACCGGATTGTTTAAATCCGCCAAACGGTAATTCCGGCGTACCGTCAAGGAAGGTATTGACCCAGACCGTACCGGCATTAATTTTCCGCGCGGCTTCCAGGCATATATCAATATCTTTGCTCCACACGGCGGCGGAAAGTCCGTACAGCGTGTTATTGGCAATATTGATTGCCTCTTGATAATCGGCAAAGGTGAGAATGGCTAATACAGGACCAAATACTTCCTCCTGCGCAATCTGCATCTCCGCCTTCACGCCACCGACCACGGTGGGGGCCATAAACAGTCCCTGCCCGCCCGTTACCCGCTCACCGCCGAGCAGAATTTCAGCGCCGTCTTCACGAGCTGAGCGGATAGCGTCTTCAATCACCGCCATCTGGTTATCATTGATAATGGAACCGACCTTGACCTCGGGATGCAGCGGATCGCCGACCTTCACCCGGCGGGCTTTTTCCACCACCGCGCGGGTAAATTTCTCGGCGATGTCCTGATGTACCAGCACGCGGCTACCGCTATTGCAGCATTCACCGGCGTTGAAATAGGCGCCAAACACCACCGCATCAACCGCCGCGTCAAAATCGCAGTCCGGGAAGATGATTTGCGGATTTTTGCCCCCCAGTTCCAGCGAGACTTTCTTCAGCTTGCGCCCGGATTCTGCTGCGATATGCCTGCCTACCCGAGTGGAACCGGTAAATGAAACCATGTTGACATCGTCGTGATCCACCAGCGGGCTGCCCACGTTAGTGCCCAGGCCGGTTACAATGTTGACGACGCCCGCAGGCACGCCCGCATCGGTGAGGATCTCGCCCAGCATCAGCGTGGTTCCGCTGGTGAACTCACTCGGTTTAATCACTACGGTACAGCCCGCCGCCAGCGCAAACGGCAGCTTCTGGCTAAGTATCCAGATAGGGAAATTCCACGGCGTGATCATCGATACCACACCCACCGGCTGGCGCAGCACCAGGCCCAGCATCTGGTCGCCCAGCGTGTTGTAGCTTTCACCGTGCAGCGTGCGGGTCAGCGAGGCGGCATAGCGCCATAAATCCACGCAGCCGGACACTTCGCCGCGCGCCTGCGCCAGCGGTTTACCGGTCTCAAGACATTCGATAATCGCCATCTCTTCAGTGCGCTGCGCAATGCCGTCGGCAATCTTCAGCAGCAGCTCAGCGCGCTCTTTCGCGGTAAACGACGCCCAGGTTCCCGAATCAAAAGCCCGGCGCGCCGCAGAAATGGCCAGCAGGGCGTCCTCCGCGCTGCCGTCAGCATAGGTTCCGGCGACGATGCCGTGCGCAGGCCCGATGCGATCGACACGCTTGCCGCCAACTGAGTCACGGAACTCCCCGTTAATCAGCATACTGCCGTGATAAGGCCGGTAACCGGACAGAACTGAATGGTCTGCGGTTAAAAAAGTGGTCATCCTATTCTCCCTGGTATTCTGCTTTACGCCGCTCAGAAAAACTCGCCAGTCCTTCTTTCGCATCACGTGTGGTTGCTGCCAGCGCACCGGCAATGGACTCCAGCGCCATCGCCGTATCCGTTCCTGCGCCTGCATCGATAATTTGCCGGGTCAGCTGTACGGAAACTGGTGCCTGCTCGCTGATCTTCTCCGCCAGCGCAATAGCCGTTGCCAGCACGTTGCCCGGCTCGCTGATTTCCTGTACAAGGCCCGTCTCATACGCGCGGTCGGCGTTGATGCGGATACCGGTCAGTGCCATATATTTCACCTGCCCGGGTCCGATAAGCTGTACCAGACGCTGGGTGCCTGACCATCCCGGACAGGTAGCAATCCCCGCTTCCGGCAGGGCGAAAGTGGCCGCCGGATCGGTGACGCGAATATCACAGGTCACCAGCAGCTCCAGTCCGCCGCCAAAGGCGTGGCCGTTGATCGCCGCAATGACCGGTATTCTGAGCGTGGCCCAGCGGTCGAAAACACGATGGCCTTTACGTACCCAGTTGCGCCACATATCCAGCGCTTCCAGCGATGACCAGACTTTGATATCCGCACCCACGCAGAAAGCGCGTTCACCGCCTGCGGTCAGCACCACGGCACGCAGCACAGGATGCTCTTCAATCTCATCCGCAATCCGCGCCAGTTCGCTCAGCATAAAAGGCGTCAGCGCATTGAGCTTTTCAGGGCGGTCCAACGTAACAACGGCAATCGTGCCGCGCGTCTCCAGCGTGACGCCGCCCATATTTTCAGCCACGTGCCACCTCCGGCAGTTCCAGCCCCATTACCGCGTCATAAAACATGCGCGGGTCCATTATTTTCAGGTTATCTGACACCCGCAGCGGGAAATCGGCCTGCTCCAGTACATCCCGGGTCAAATCCATACCGGGCGCGATTTCCGTCACCATCAGCCCCTCTTTCGTCAGCTGCATCACGCAGCGTTCGGTAACATAGATAACGTCCTGTCCGCGCTCCAGCGCCATGCGGCCGCTGAAGGTCACGTGATCGACATCGTTAACCAGCTTGCGCAGCTTGCCTTCCTGCTCAATAACCAGCTCCCCGCCTTCAATTCGCTGCCTGGCCCCGGCTTTAAAGAAGCCGGAGAACACCAGTTTTCGCGCATGGGTCGTGATGTCGACAAAACCGCCGCAGCCAGCGGTCAGGTACGGCTTGCCCGGCAGTTTTGACACGTTCACGTTGCCGAAGCGGTCAATCTGCAGGAATGACAGCATTGCCATATCAAAACCGCCGCCCTGGAAATAGGTGAACTGGGTGGAAGCCGGAACGATGGCGTCCGCGTTGGCCGCACAGCCAAAGGCAAAGCCCAGCAGCGGCATGCCGCCGACCGCACCCTGCTCAATCACCCAGGTCACCTCACCGTTCATTCCCTCTTCCAGCAGAATGCGCGGGACGTTGGCGGAAATACCAAAGCCGAGGTTAACGGTCATGCCTTTTTTCAGCTGCATGGCGGCGCGGCGGGCAATCAGTTTTTCCGTCCCCCACTCAGGCACTTCAAAGCTGCTCTCGGGGTAGAAGATTTCGCCGCTGATCGCCGGATCGTAGGCAATCATGGTGGTCTGCATCTGGTCCGGGGCCACGACGATATGGTCCACCAGGTTACAGGGGACGTGAACGTGATGGGGTTTCAGCGTACCGGCTTTGGTCAGGCGTTTGACCTGAGCAATCACCGTACCGCCGTTGTTTCTCACCGCCAGCGCCTGTTCGACGACACCAAGCACGCCGCCTTCATGCTCAAACGACAGGTTGCCGCGCTCGTCGGCGGTGGTGGCACGGATAATCGCCACGTCAGGCACCAGCGGATAGAAGTGCAGCCAGGTTTGACCGGCGAAATTAACTTTACTGACCAGCGGTTCGGCGGCAGCCAGTTCGTTCATTGCACAGCCCTGGCGATCCGGGTCAACGAAGGTATCAAGGCCGACTTGGGTCAGGACGCCGGGACGTTTAGCCGCCGCATCTTTATGCAGATCGAACAGCACGCCGCTGGGTACGTTGTAGCCGGCAATTTCGTTGTCGATAATCATCCGCCAGATTTCCGGCATCGGTAAGGATGACGGGCCGCTGGGCAGCGAACCGGCAATCACTTTTTTCAGCAACCCGGCCTGGGCAAGATGCTCAATCCCCGGAATACCGTACATGTCTCCCGCAGCGATGGGGTGGATCATGGTCAGATTACGAGGATGTCCTTCATTCCTGTAGCGCTCGCCCAGGGCAGCCAGCACCGCATCCGGGCAGTTCAGACCGCTGGCCGAACTGACGGTGACCGAGGCGTTATCGCCGACCAGCGCAGCGGCGTCGTCAGCAGTGAGTAGTTTTTTCATCGTATTCACTTATTGTTTGATTAAAATCGGCAAAACATACATTTCCCTTCACGAATCCGCGTTACTCCTACTCATCCCCTTCTTCAACCAGAACCAGTCTTTGTTGAGATAAAACAAAATTAATGATGTAAAACATAAACATAATTAACCACCTCTTGCTCTGGCTGGTTTATGCATGCGGCGGAGCCACTTCAAATTCCGTGCTCATTTCGGCATACAAAAACTAAACAAATCTAAAATTGGATCGTTCCAATTTATTTTGGAACGTTCCAAACACTATAGATGGCATCATAAAGAGTCAATCCGTCATAACAGATAAGATCCAAAATATGATCTTCGTCGCAAACTTCTTGTAAGTGCATTCACTTGCAGGACATTAACTGGGGATACCGCAGGGGGAAAGGTGGATTTTGACCAGTACCGCGATTACTCTTAGGGAAATTTTTTCTTGAGGTTACAAAGTGAGACTTCCTACGGGTGACGGTAAAGTGACAATCATGGATATAGCTCGCGCTGCTGGCGTGTCCAAATCTACTGTCTCACTTGTTCTGAACAACAGCGAACTGGTGAAGCCGGAAACGGCGGCAAAGGTCAAACTGGCGGCGGAAAGCCTCGGTTACGTCTATAACCGCAGTGCGGCCAGCCTGCGCCAGGGGACCAGCAACGTTGTAGCGATGGTGGTTAACGACCTCACCAACTCCTTTTTTGTTGAACTGTTGATCGGTGCCGAGCGCCGTCTGCTGGAATCCGGTTTTATCACCCTGCTGTCCCATACCGGGGAAGACATTCCGCTTCAGGAACAGGTGCTTAATTCGATGCGCGAGCAAAAAGCCGCCGGGCTGATCCTCTGTCCGGCCCTCAGTACGCCGCCGGGACTCACCCGAACGCTGAAAAGCTGGAAACTGCCGTTTGTCACCGTGATGCGCCCGTTGGAAGGTGAAGACTCCGATTTTATCGGCTGTGATAATTACGAAGGCATCAAGCTGGCTACTCAGCACCTGATTGACCTCGGTCATCAAAAAATTGCCTTTATTGGCCGCAATCGCATTAATTCCGTCAGCGTTGTTCGCCAGGATGGCTACGAGCACTGCCTGCTGAATAATGGATTTACGATTAATCCGGCGTGGATCGTAGAGAGTAAAATCAGCATGGCGGGCGGCAAAGAAGCGATGAAGCAGCTGCTACAGCTGAGTGACCGCCCGACGGCGGTGGTCTGCTATAACGATCTGATTGCCACCGGCGTACTCAGCGAAATCGGTGAACAGGGCCTGATTGCCGGCAGAGATATTGCCGTGGTCGGTAGCGATGGCGTGGCGAATACCGCCTTTACCAATCCGCCGCTGACCACTGTTGCCCTGCAAAGCCACAAAGTAGGCGAGCTGGCCAGCCAGATACTCCTTAACCGGCTGAAAGATCCCGCCGCTCCCTTTACGCACACTTTGCTGAAGCCCGAGCTGATTATCCGCAAGTCCTGCGGATCGAAAGGCTGAACCTGCCGCTCTCTGCTGCCCGGCGATCGGGCTTCAGGCTTCAGGCAGAGCACAAACGAAGTCGGCTTATTTTGTGCGCCCCTCGACGCCATCATTTTCATGCCGCTGCCCGCTTCGTTCCTCATTGCTAAGCCCGTTGTCATCGGCTCCCTCCATCTGCCACTGTAGTCATGCCGCTAAATAGCCGTAACGTGCCTCCGGGCTGAAATCCTGCCAGATATGGCCACTGTCAGCTGCGGACACCCTGAAGTAGTCGCGGAAAAAGTGCGCACTGTCTCTCAACATACGCATTTCATCTCTCCCACATTTCGCTATCGACCTGAGCAAAGCGGATCGTCCCGTTCCCGGAACGTGAACGATTCGTGAGCCGACTCACGCAAGACTTGTTGCATTTTTGTTGGTTTCGTAGCCATAATTACGAACGAATATAAGAAAACCTTCATTCGAAGCATAACATACCCGAAGCGGAGCTGTCACGATGAGCGATTTCACCTCGACCACCCTACCAGAAGACCATAAGGCCCTTATCCGGCTGATGAAAAAGCAGCTTCGCCGGCAGATTGGTGACGTTGAAGGGCTTTTTGCCCAGGTTAAGCACAAGATTACGACTGAAATCTCTCGCGCGAAGGCAGAAGAGGCCGAACACGGCACTGCCTGGCCGGTGATTAACTGGACGGATATCGCTGAAAAACGCATCACATCAGAGCAACTCTCAGCGATCAAACGGCGCGGCTGCGTGGTGGTGAAGCAAACCTTCCCGCGCGATAAAGCCCTGGCCTGGGATACCTCGATGCTCGACTACCTCGACCGCAACGATTTCGATGCGCAGTACCGCGGACCGGGCGATACATTCTTCGGTAGCCTTGAGGCATCCAGACCGGAGATTTACCCCATTTACTGGTCCACCGCGCAGATGGAAGCGCGGCAAAGCGAGGCAATGGCCGAAACGCAGTCGTTCCTCAATCACCTGTGGAAATTCGAATCTGAAGGAGTGAAGTGGTTTAACCCGGACGTCAGCATCATTTATCCAGACCGAATTCGCCGCCGCCTGCCGGGAACCACCTCGAAAGGGCTGGGTGCACACACCGACTCCGGCGCGCTCGAGCGCTGGCTGCTGCCCGCCTATCAGCAGGTTTTCAGCAAAATATTCAACAATCGATTCGACGAATACGACCCGTGGGACGCGGCGCATCGTACCGAAGTTCATGAATATGACGTTGATAATACAACCAAATGTTCTGTATTCCGCACCTTCCAGGGTTGGACCGCACTGTCGGATATGCAGCAGGGCCAGGGGTTGCTGCACGTGGTGCCGGTACCGGAAGCGATGGCCTACGTGCTGCTGAGGCCGCTGCTGGACGACGTCCCGGAAGATGAACTGTGCGGCGTGGCACCGGGCAAAGTGCTGCCGATCTCGCCACAGTGGCATCCTGACTTGATTGAGGGGCTGAGTTCCATCCCATCACTGCAGGCAGGCGATTCGGTGTGGTGGCACTGTGATGTGATCCACTCGGTGGCACCGGTGACCGATCAGCAGGGCTGGGGCAACGTGATGTATATCCCTGCGGCACCGCTCTGCGAGAAGAATCTGGCCTACGCACACAAAGTGGCACAGGCGCTGGATCGGGGAACGTCGCCGGGCGATTTCCCGCGGGAGGACTACGAACGCGACTGGCAACAGCGCTTTTCTACTGCGGATTTGAACAACATCGGCAAACGCAGCCTCGGGCTGGAATAAGTGACAAAACGGCTGGCCCGGAGGTTTGGGCCAGCCGTGTAAACAAACTTTTATAACCACTTCAGGGGATGCGCTTTTTCGCACCGGCATAAACTGCCGAGCGTCCCCGCTTGCCTACCGCTACAACGAACACCACGACTCTCTCATCGATAACCTGATACACCAGCCTGTAACCAGAAGATTTCAATTTAATCTTGTAGCAGTCAGGCATATCTCTCAGCTTATTAGCCTCGATACGCGGTGACAGGAGTATTTCAGCCAGCTTCTTTTTAGCTCACGGATACTTGAACCCAGCTTGCGCCACTCTTTCAAAGCACGCTCGTCAAAATCCAGGTGCCAGGCCATCAGAGATCGTCCAGCGTTATGCGCACGGGTTCAGGATCTCGCAACCGTTCTCTGACTATTTCGACTAACTCCGCATCTTCATCACTGAGTAAAGATTGCCTGAACGGAAGGCGCTCATTATCCGCAATATATTCAAGCATCAGGCGCAGAGCTTCTGATGGTGTTATACCCATTTTTTCCAGTGCAGCGTATGAGCGGGCTTTAAGTTCGTCATCGATGCGTAGATTAATGCTGCCCATTTATACCTCACAGATTTGTAAATACAAACGTCATTACAAGCAGTATGTCACCTGTTCCCGGCACCTCCCATAAATGAAAGCCGCGGCGATCGGCTAACGCTGCCAGCCACAGGCGTGGTATGGCGTGAAGAATATCTGTTAGACTGAACCGAATTATTCCAGCCTTATCAAAGCCTGAATGAACAGCAGACACGAACATATCATCCAGTTGGTGAACGAAAGAGGCAGCGTCAGCGTCAGCGAACTGGCGCAGCTGACCGGCGTTTCTGAAGTCACCATCCGCCAGGATCTCAACGCGCTGGAACGCGACAATTTTTTAAAGCGCGTCCACGGCTCCGCTGTCGCACCCGACAGCGACGACGTGAATTCACGTATGCAGACACGCTACAAAATCAAGCAGGGGCTGGCGGAATTTGCCGCCTCGCAGATCGGCGACGGTGAAGCCATCTTTATTGAAGGCGGCAGCACCAATGCCCTGCTGGCCCGCGCACTCGCCTCACGCAGCGATCTGACAATTATTACCGTCAGCCATTTTATCGCCCATCTGCTGCGCGATTCGCAGTGTGAGGTGGTCATCCTTGGCGGCCAGTATCAAAAAAGCAGCGAATCCGTGGTCGGCCCCTTAACCCGCTACTGCATCCAGCAGCTTAACTTCCATAAAGCCTTTATCGGCGTGGACGGCTGGCATGCGGACACCGGCTTTACTGGCCGCAATATGATGCGCTGCGACGTGGTGAACGCGGTAATGGCCAAAGGCACCTGGACCATCGCGCTGACGGATTCGTCTAAATTCGGCAGCGTCCACCCCTATCCGATCTCGATTGAGCATACCTTTAGCCAGATTGTTACCGATGATGGATTGTCACCTGACATCCGTAACACGCTGATTAAGCAGAAATATCAACTGGATATTGTCGCACAGCGCCGCTAACACCAGGCAGACTGACGGTCGTTTTCAGCCAAAAGTGGATTTACCGCCATGACAATAACCATCCGTGCAGCAACGTCCGATGATATCGACGGGCTGTTCCACGTGCGCACTTCGGTCCGCGAAAATACGCTGACCTGTGAAGAACTTGAAAAAATGGGTATCACCAAAGCCGCCGTGACCGCCATGATCCAGAATTCACTCTGTGCCTGGGTGGCAGCGGAAAACCAGAAAATCGTCGGATTTTCCATGATTATCCCGGAAGATGCCTGCCTGTTTGCCGCCTTTGTTCTTCCTGAATATGAAAACAGAGGGATTGGTAAACTACTGGTTCAGGTTGCTGAAGATGAGCTGTTCCGGCAGCACCGGGTTATCTGGCTGGAAACCGGTAAAAACACACGCGCCGCAGGATTCTACCGCCATACCGGATGGCGCAACGAATCCGCGGCAGGCGAAGGCGATATCCGCCTGGAAAAACGCAGAGACTGACGATCCCAGGGCGGCCCGCTTAACGCCAGGAAAAACGTCCGGTGACTGCCTTTACATCAGCAGGAAGTTTTACCCCAGGCGGTGCAATTATAGCGGCTTGAGCACCAGCACCGCGTAGCGGCACGTTTGCCCGCTACGGTTGATAAACACGCAGTCGGCAGGATCGCCCAGCGCCAGACAATCGCCCTCGTTCAGCTCAAAGGTTTTTTCCCCCTCCTGAAACACCAACTCACCGCTGATAACCCAAATTAGCTGGCGGCGTGAAAGATAGGAAATGGCCGGCATCGGCACCGATACGCCGGCAGGCAGCTCTACGCTGATCAGATCCGCCGTGTTCCGCATCGGTGCCGCCAGAGCGGTGCTGATTGGCCTTCTCGGCCCGGTGCTGACCATTTTCTTTAGCTGGTGGCTGTTAAAGGAGCCGATCTCGCTGGAGCAGATGCTGGAAACGGTACTGGTGACAGGCGGGCTGCTGGTGGCGATCCGCCGTTAGCGCGCCCGGCGAGGCGCAGGCCTCTTCGAGGTAAACAGCACAGGCCGAATCTCTGACCGCAGCCTTCACGGTCAAAGATCCCAGTGCATCAGCGGTACTTCGGTTTCATCCACACCGTGCCCTGCTCGTGGCTGTCCACCACCGCTTCCACGAACGCCACGCCCTTCAGCCCGTCATCAATCTGTGGCGCCGCCACGCCGGCCAGGCCCGGTTCCAGCCCGGCATCACGCACCCGCAGCGCATCGGCGAATCCGCTATAAAGGTTAGAAAACGCCTCGATATAACCTTCGGGATGGCCCGGCGGCGTGCGGGTGCGGGAACGGGTTAGCGCCTCCAGATCGTCGCGTCCGCGCTTAATAATCTGGCTGTTGCCCTCCAGCGGGGTATAAAGCAGTTCATTCGGCTGCTCCTGCGCCCACATCAGGCTGCCGGTTTCACCAAAAACGCGCAGCCGCAGGGAGTTAGCGCAGCCAATCGCCACCTGGGACGACCACAGCATGCCCCGCGCCCCGCCCTCATAGCGGATCAGCACGTGGGTGTTATCGTCCAGCGCACGCCCCTCAACAAACGTCGCCAGATCGGCCATCACGCTTTCGGCCTTCAGCCCGGTCACATAGCCCGCCAGGTGATAGGCATGGGTACCGATATCGCCAACCGAACCGCCCCGGCCGTTTTTCTTCGGATCGACACGCCAGGCGGCCTGCTGATTGTTTTTCAGCTCCACGCCGGTTGCCATCCACTCCAGCGGATACTCCACCTGCACCGTACGCACCTGACCAATCAGCCCGGCGGCAATACGCTGCCGCGCCTCGGCTATCAGCGGATAGCCCGCGTAGGTATAGGTGACGCCGAGGAAGCCGCCGGTGCGCTGCACCACTTCGGCCAGCAGCTCCGCATCCTCCAGCGTGCTGGTCAGCGGCTTTTCGCAAATCGCATCGATCCCCGCCTCCAGGCAGGCGCGCGCCACGGGATAGTGGGTGAAATTGGGCGTGCAGATAGCAATCACATCCACGCCGTCTTCACGCGCGGATTCAGCCGCAATCATCGCCGTAAAATCGTCATAGGAACGGTCGGCAGCAATAAAGTTTTCCGCCGCAAAGGCATGGCCGCGGGCAGCATTGATATCGAATGCCCCGGCAACCAGCTCATACTGATTATCCAGCCGGGCAGCAAAGCGGTGGATGCCGCCGATGTAGGCACCCTCGCCGCCGCCGACCATCCCCAGGCGAATACGGCGTCCCTTCAGTGGTGTTTTTTTCATGGTGTCAGAACCCCAAAATTTTGCGGTTAAGCGCCGGATCGGCCCAGGATTTACAGAAGTCATCAAAAGATTTATCGGTCACGCGGATGATATGGTCGCGGATAAATTTCACCCCCTCGCGCGCGCCATCTTCGGGATTTTTAAAGCAGCACTCCCACTCCAGCACCGCCCAGCCGTCAAAACCGTAGCCCGTCAGTTTCGAGAAGATCGCGGAAAAGTCGATTTGCCCGTCGCCCGGCGAACGGAAGCGCCCGGCACGGCTGCTCCAGGGCTGATAGCCGCCCCAGGCACCGCTTTTACCGTTGGGGCGGAACTCGGCATCCTTCACATGAAAGGCTTTAATCCGCTCATGGTAGTGATCGATAAACGCCAGATAGTCCATGCCCTGTAATACCAGATGGCTGGGGTCATACATCATATTGCAGCGCGGATGGTTGCCAGTTTTATCCAGAAAACGCTCGAAGGTCAGGCCGTCGTGCAGATCCTCGGTAGCGTGGATCTCGTAGCAGACGTCTACCCCCTGCTCGTCAAAAGCGTTGAGGATCGGCAGCCAGCGCCGCGTCAACTCATCAAAGCCCTCCTCGATGAGTCCTTCCGGCCACTGCGGATAGGGGTAGAGATAGGGCCATAACAGCGTGCCGGAAAACGTTACGTGCTTGCTTAAGCCGAAACGGCGGGAGGCTTTCGCTGCCAGATACAGCTGTTCGGTCGCCCAGCGCTGCCGTTCCTGCGGATTATTGCGCACGGCTTCCGGCGCAAAGCTGTCAGCGGGCAGATTAAAGGCCGGATGCAGCGCCACCAGCTGCCCCTGCAAATGGCTGGCTAAATCGGTGAGCGTCAGCTCGCGTTCGGTAAGGATGCCGAGAATTTCGTCGGCATAGGTCTGGCTTTCCGCCGCGCGAGCCAGATCGATCAGCCGCGTATCCCAGGTGGGGATCTCCACGCCCTTAAACCCCTTCTCAGCCGCCCATGCCGCCATACCGGCCAGCGTATTGTAAGGTGCGCTGTCTCCGGCAAACTGCGCCAGGAATACACCAGGACCTTTAATCGTCTTCATTGTGGCTCCTGTAGAAAAAGGCACCTGCAGGAAACGCAGGTGCAAATAACCCCACTAAAGTCATTACTTCGTCATAAACTGCTGATAGTTCTGCGGCGTAACCTGCTGGAATGGAATGAATTTAATGTCCTCGACCTTGCCGCCTTTCGCAGCTGTCTCAGCCATGTCTACCGCGCCGTAGGCCTGCGATTTCGCATCCTGGAACACGGTAACGGTCAGCAGGCCGGTTTTAATCGCCTGCAACCCGTTCGGGCCACCGTCGGTGCCGCCGACCAGAATGTCCTTACCGGGCTTCAGGCCGTTGCTTTTAATCGCCATTGCCGCACCGATTGCCATCTCATCGGCGTTCGCGGATAAAATGTCGATTTTGTCACCAGCGAGGAGCCAGTTGTTCATCAGGTTCATACCGTCTTCACGCATCCATTTGGCGGTATCTTCCAGCGTGACGTGCATATTCGGGTGTTTGGCAATCACCTCTTTCGCTCCCTGGGTTCTGAAGCGGGTCGCATCGTTGCTCAACAGCCCTTTCATAATTGCCACGTTGACACTTTTACGATCCTTCACCTTCTCGGCCAGATACGCCATTTGCAGCCTGCCCGCCTCCACTTCATCGCTACCGATATAGCTGACGCCGTCACCCATTTTCGAATCCGACGGCATACGATTAAGATAAATCAGCGGAATTTTGGCCTTTCTGGCGGCCTCGCTCATGTTTTTAGTGCCCTGGGTATCCACCGGGTTGACGATAATCACATCCACCTTCCCGTTGATAAAATTCTGTACCTGGCTCAGCTGCTTATCGACCGCACCCTGTGCATCTTCAAACTGTACTTTCATATCGGGATAGGTTTTGCTTTGGTCCAACACGTATCCCCGCAGACGGGACAGGAAGACATCATCCATTTGTGCGATGCTGACGCCCACCTGAACGGCGAAAGCTGCCGGGCTGAGCGTGAGAAGGGTCAGACAGAGTAAGAGTGATTTTTTCATTATTGCCTTCCAATTAATGGGTTAATCGGCGCTAACCGACTACGAAGGATTATTATTAACTGCCGTTATTTAAAAATGGCCCTGGCTGTCAGCAGGACTTCGCACCATTTTTTCCAATAATAAGATCGAAGCAACAAAAATTGCAACGCATGAAAAATGCGCGCATTTCACTGATGAAACGGACATTAAGCGTTTTAAATTCATCATGTTAATATTTTGCTAATTGCCAAAGTGCCGTTATCAGCCGCCAGGCAGAATCGTTTTCTTAGAGAGTAATCACATTAATTCAGGGGAAATGAACCGAGATCGTTACGGGTTCCACAATGCCTGTTCCGTTGCTACCCTATGAACGTTAATTAACTGTTATTGAGGCAAGGGATGAAAGTGGTCACTGAACAGGCTGATGCAGAGTTTATGCAGGCATTTTTTGAAAACGACACGCCCGAAGGCGAATACGATGAGCGGCGAACGGCGAAAATCCAACAGGCACTGGCCACCGCCGTCGGGCAGAAAAACCGCGAATCGACGCTGTTCTGGCAGCACGCCCTCACTTTCCTGGCGCTGTTTGTTTTTCTCTATGCCGCGCTGGGCGCTTCGCTGACGCTGGATCTCTCCGCCGGGAATGCCAGCCACGGCCATAAAAGTATTGAATATGCGCTGGAAGCCATTCCGGTACTGATCGCCTTTTCCGGCTACTTTATCGCCATTCTGTACCTGTTCCACTGTAAAACCAGCGCCCGCCGCACGGAGAGCTGGGATCGGGCCATTCACGCGCTGGAGTCTCAGGGTTCTGGCGGCCTGTTTACCGCCGTTAATACCCGCAGCGCGGGGGCCAGTGACTATTCCAGCCCGGCGATTGCCACCGCGCTGGCACTGTTTATCAGTCTGACCTGGCTGGTGATTTATAACTACCTGACTTTTACCACCAGCGGCGTGATGGGTAGCGTGATCTCGCTGTTTATCAGCACCATGACCTATGTGATCCTTGATATCCAGCTGCTGAAGCCAACGGATAACCACGCGGCACCGGTTGAGCCGGAAAAAGAAGAAAAAACGGAAGAGACAAAGACACCGCCTGAACAGGACTGAATGAGGAGATGTTATGAGAATTTTGATCCCCACCTTTTTACTTGTCGCTGCCGCCTCCGCCAGCGCGGCGAACGAACAGCAAACCGAAGCCACTTATATCAACCACCTGTGCAGCGTGGTGGTGCAAAAGCCGGAAGCATCGGCAGACTATTACCTGCAAAAAATCAAAGAGATGAGCATGCGCGGTGAGTCAGCGTCGGCGCTGAATAAGGACGAGTTCGATCAGGAGATTGCCGAAGAAGTGGTTAACAGCTGGCAGTCGCTGTCGCCGGAGCAGCGCCAGCAGGCAAAATCTACCGATGCCTGCCAGCAGTTGATGGCCAGCGAATTCCAACAGGCCGATTAACGATCGACACGGTGAAACCCAGAGGCCGCGGGCTTTCTACCTGCGGCCAGTTCGTAGTCCCCTTCCTGCGTAATCACCTGCCCTGCTGCTGCGGATCGGCGGTGTTCAGCTCCAGTACCCAACCGCCTTTACCCATCTGCGGGATGCGAAACGGCACGCTACCCTCAAAGGGATTGAACAGCATCAGCACATCACGCCAGATCCCGTCCTGCTGTTGCAGATCGGGCCGCGTCAGGTACAAACCAATCGTCGTGCCCTCATCCCACTGCTCTGACTGCTGCGGACCGCCGCCGGCGTTAAACCACTGGATCACCATGCCATCGCGCCAGTTCTCTCGGCGCTGAACGGCTCCGGTTCTGCCAGCTGCCGTGCCAGCAGGGGGAAGTCCGGCTCGCGGCGGTTGTCCGGGTCCACCAGGCTGAAATTGAGCGCCTCGCTGCCCTGGTAGATATCCGGCGCTTCGGTCAGCGTATAGAGGCGGGCGCAAGCATCCTCTCCGCGCTTGGTATCGTGCGTTGAGGTACCGGAGAGCGCGTCGGGCTGCTGCACCAGGCGAAGATGCATCTCCCTGTGGAAACGCGCCAGCGAAAATGCGCGTTTAACCGGCTCGGCACCGACTTCATTCAGCGCCAGCCCCATGTTCTGGCGGAAGAACAGCGTATCCTCGACCGATCTTGCCATCAGCGGTCCGGTAAGCTGCTGGAAGCGGGTGCGGAACTCGGCGGCATTGTCATAAGCCGCGGCGGAAAGCCAGCCGTTCAAAGCCTTCGCGCCCGCCGAGTGACGGCTCAATTTCATTGAAATCCGTGATGTCATAACCGTGGGTGGAGCCGGAGGTGGCGGTAAAAACCGGCGACGCGTAAAGATGGCTGATGCCGAGTTGTTTCAGGTAAGGAATAAGTTTAACGTCGCGATCGAAGGCCATGCCGTTGCGGAACTGAATACGGTAGGTGGCGAGTGGGATCATTGCGCGGCTCTCTCTGCAAGCCGAACGACCATCGCGTTCTGCCCCAGTCGGGTGGTTTCAGCGGGCCAGGCAAACAGGGTTTTACCCGGCAGATCGGGCAGCGACAGAGCGTGACTTCTGAGATTCAGCGCCAGCGACAGCGTTCCCCCCGCGAAGCGCCAGCGAACGGCTACCCCCCGGTGCCGCCATCAGGATCTCTCCGGTCCCGACAGCGCCACCGGCGATCAGCGGCACGATATGCTGCTGGCGCAGCAGCAGAAGCTGACGCACCAGCGTCAGCCAGGCTTTGCCCTCTTCCCCATGACGTTTTTCCCAGTCGAGCTTCGAACGACGGAATGTCTCCGTTGCGTTAGGGTCCGGCACGTTTTCGCCGTGATATCCGGCGTGGCCATCAAACTCCTTCGCCCGACCTTCCCGCACCGCACGGGCCAGATCGCCATGAAAATCGGTGAAGAACAGGAATGGATGGGTTTCGCCATACTCTTCCCCCATAAACAACAGCGGAATATGTGGCGATAAAAGCAGGGTAGCAAGCAGGATACGGGTTCGGTCGGCACCGGCCAGCGATATCAGACGCTCGCCCTGCGCACGGTTACCGACCTGGTCGTGATTCTGAATAAAATCGACAAACGCTGTCGGCGGCTGCCCGGTACTGTTGACCCCGCGCGACTCTCCGCTCTGAACGGACACTTCGCCCTGATAGGCAAAGCCTTCCGCCAGCGCACGGGCCAGCCATTTTTCCGGCTGCTCAGCAAAATCGCGGTAGTAGGCCTGGGTTTCCCCGGTCGCAAGGACGTGGACGGCATTATGAAAATCATCGTTCCATTCAGCGGTAAACAGCGGCGCGGAGCCGTCTTTAGCGCGTGGATGCAGGAAGGTCACATTGCGGCTGTCTTCCGTGGTGAGGTGAACCGGGCGGTCAGTAATAACGCGGCGGATACGTTCGGCGATTTCCACCAGCACGTGCCTGGCGGAGTCGTCTTTGATTTGGTCGATGGCATCGAATCGCAGCCCGTCCAGGCGGTACTCCGTCAGCCAGTAAAGTGGTGCTTCCACGATATAGCGGCGTACGGCGTCAATTTCACAGGCAATGCCGTTGCCCCACGGTGTGGTGCGCTGCGGATCGAAAAAATCCGGCGACAGCGTCGGCAGATAGTTACCTTCCGGGCCAAAGTGGTTGAGGACAATATTCAGCACCACCGACAGGCCGTATCGTGGGCGGCATCAATAAAGGCTTTAAACTCGTCCGGCGTCCCGTAGGCAGAGTGCGGCGCGTAGAACAAGACGCCGTCATAGCCCCAGCCGCGGTCGCCGCCGAACTGCGCCACCGGCATTACCTCTATCAGCGTGATGCCCAGTTCAGCAAGCCAGGGCAACTTTTCGATGGCCGCGCTGAACGTGCCTTCCGGCGTGAAGGTGCCGATATGCAGTTTATAGATCACGGCTTTTTCCCACGGCACGCCGCGCCATTCCGCGTGCTGCCAGCGATAACTCGCCGGGTCAACCACCCGTGACGGCCCTATAACTCCGTCCCGTTGTGCTCTGGACGCCGGGTCAGGCACCGTGCTGCCGTCACTCAGCACGAAGCGGTATTCAGCACCGGGTTCAACTCTCTCAACCTGGAGCTCAAACCAGCCGTCACCGACCGGGTTCATCGGCCGATCGGCATCAGCAAGGCGCAGAATGACGGGCTGCTGGCCCGTTGCCCACAGACGAAAGCGGACCACGCCAGCGGCGACGTATTCCGCCCCTCAACTGCGCAAAACAGATTTTCCATTCATCCTTTAGCCCCGCTTAACCCGTTAATTCCGTGAGTAACATCAACCCGGGCTGTTAAGGCGGAGGGATAGCGTGAAACGGTATCCGCTTCAGACAGCTTACGAAAAACAAGCTTAGTCGAAGCTAAAGAAAATGTAGGCCGGTCGCGTCAGCCCGCCAGCTGCCAGAGGCACTCATAAGGGCGCAAAAGGCCCGTCGGCGCGGCATCCTCGTAGTTATGCAGCAGTACCTCACCGCGAAACTCCGCCAGCGTTACCGCCTGCTCGTAGCCACTGAGATTCGCCAGCACGCGCAGGGTTTTCCCCCCGGAAGAACGGGTGTAACACCAGATAAACGGATGATCGGGCAGCAGATCCTGGTAATCTCCCTCGGTCAGCAGCGAGACGCTTTTACGCAGCTGAATCAGCCGTTGATAGTGATAAAACACCGAGTTGTGATCGGCCAGCGCCTGCTGCACGTTGATCTCGCCGGCGTTATGCGCCACCGGTATCCACGGCGTACCGGCACTGAATCCGGCCTGCGCATCGGCACTCCACTGCATCGGCGTGCGGCTGTTGTCGCGGGATTTGCGCGCCAGAATGCGCATCAGCTCCTTATCGCTGCGCCCGGCACTCTTCAGCTCGGCGTACATATTCAGGCTTTCCACATCGCGATACTGTCCCAGACGGGTAAAGCCCGGATTGGTCATGCCGATCTCTTCGCCCTGATAGATGTACGGCGTACCCTGCATGCCGTGCAGCACCATCGCCAGCATTTTGGCCGAGGTGACGCGCAGCTCGCCCTCATCGCCAAAGCGCGAAACGATGCGCGGCTGATCGTGATTACACCAGAACAGCGCGTTCCAGGCGTGGCCGTGCATCCCCTGCTGCCACTCGCGGAAAATCTGCTTGAGCAGCACGTAATCCGGCGCGGCGTCGGTCCATTTATTGCCGTTGGGATAATCCACTTTCAAATGGTGGAAGTTAAAGGTCATCGACAGTTCGCTGCCGTCGTTGGCGGCGTAACGGCGGCAGTCTTCCAGACGGGTGGAGGACATCTCGCCCACGGTCATCAGGCCCAGCGGCTGAAACACATCACGGCTGAACTCATGCAGGAAATCGTGAATGCGCGGCCCGTCGGTATAAAAGCGGCGGCCGTCGCCTGCATCATCCGGCAGATAATCCTGCTGCTTGGAGACCAGATTCACCACGTCCAGCCGCAGACCGTCCACACCCTTCTGCGCCCAGAAGCGGCAAACCTGCTTCAGCGCTTCCCGCACCGGCGGATGTTCCCAGTTCAGATCCGCCTGTTCGGTGGCGAACAGATGCAGATAATACTGCCCGCTCGCCTCGTGCCACTGCCAGGCCCCGCCGCCAAACTTGGAGCGCCAGTTATTAGGCGGCCCGCCGTCCCCAGCAGCATCCCGCCAGATATAGAACGGGCGGAACTCGCTGTCGCGATCCTGCGATTTGAGGAACCACTCGTGGTGCGTTGAAGTATGGTTAAACACCATATCCATCACGATGCGAATACCGCGTCGGTGCGCTTCCGCCGTCAGCTGCTCGAACTGTTCCATGGTGCCGTAGGCCGGGTCGATGGCGCAGTAATCGGCCACGTCGTAGCCGTTATCCACCTGCGGCGACAGATAAATCGGCGTCAGCCACAGCGCATCCACGCCCAGCGTTTGCAGATAATCCAGCCGGTTGATAATCCCGCTGATATCGCCCGTACCGCTGCCGGTAGTGTCCTGAAAACTTTTTGGGTAAATCTGGTAGATGGTTCCGTTTTTCCACCACTGCACTTCGTTACTCATTGCCTGTTCCTTATTAAATACCACTACACCGCGGCCAGCGCGTCACGGCGCGCCTTACGCTGGTAAACCAGCACGGTCAAAATAATCGGGATAACAGTTGCTGCCAGCATCGCCAGCGCGTAAACGCTCCAGAACTGCGGCTTGATAGAGAGGATACCCGGCAGGCCCCCCACGCCGATGCCGTTCGCCGTCACGCCTGCCAGGCCGCAAATCAGTGCCGCCACGGCGGAGCCGATCATCGCGCACAGCATCGGGAAGCGGTATTTCAGGTTGATGCCGTACATTGCCGGTTCGGTCACGCCGAGAAACGCAGAGATCGCCGCCGGGACCGAGATTTCACGTTCGTTATGTTTTTTACTGACGATAATCACCCCCACGACCGCAGCACCCTGGGCAATATTCGACAGGGCAATCAGCGGCCAGACCGGCGTGCCGCCGGTGCTCTGCACCATCTGCATATCGATCGCCAGCGTGGTCTGATGCACGCCGGTGATCACCAGCGGCGCATAGAGGAAACCGAACAGAGTTGCACCAATCGGCGCAAGGCTGCCGGTCATCACGCTTTTCACCGCGAACGCCACGCCGTCACCAATCACGCGGCCGAACGGCCCAATCAGCGTATGGGCGAGGAACACCGCAATCAGCAGCGACGTCACCGGCACGATAACCAGATACAGGTACGCCGGCACAATGCGCTTCAGCGCATTTTCCACAAGTGCCAGTGCCATACCGGCCAGCACGGACGGGATCACCTGCGCCTGATAGCCCACTTTTTCAATGGTGAACCAGCCGAAGTTCCACACTTCTGGCAGCTGCTGCCCGAGGTTGTAGGAGTTCATCAGCTGCGGAGACACCAGGGTGATACCCAGCACGATGCCGAGGATCTCGGTGCCGCCCATTTTTCTCACCGTTGACCAGCACACCGCCACCGGCAGGAACATAAACACGGCTTCACCCAGCAGCCACAGGAAGTCATAGATCGACTGCCACATCGGATGCATCTGCGCCAGCGTCTGGCCGTTGCTGAAGGGAATATCACCGATAACGTTGCGGAAGCCGAGGATCAGACCGCCGCTGATCAGCGCGGGCAGCAGCGGGAAGAAGATTTCCGCGAAGTGGGAAATACTGCGCTCAAACAGGCTCATATTCTGCCGGGCGGCGATTTTTGCCTGCTCTTTGCCGACTTCATTCTGGCCGATAGTGGCAATCAGCACCTTGTAGTAGTCGCCGACTTCCGGACCGATCACCACCTGGAACTGCCCGGCGTTGGTGAAGCAGCCTTTGACCATCGGCAACTCTTCCAGCCCCTGCGGCGAAGCCTTCTTCGGATCGCTCAGGACAAAACGCAGGCGGGTTATACAGTGGGTCACGGTGGCGATGTTGTCTCTGCCGCCTACAAGGTCGATCAGCCGATCAACGTCCTGTTGCTTAACTTTACTCATATGAAGTGGCCTTATCTCTGGAAGTGTCTAATGCCGGGTCAGGGGCTGCCTGAAATCGGCGCAAGAATAGCCAGAATCGATGCCGCCTGTCATGGGAACGTTCCCAGTTTTGCAGAAACGATCACAAATTTTCAGGATCGTAAGGGTTTAATCGGACCGAAAGGCGGCGTTAAAGCGCCAGTTTTCCGTGAATAATCGTCTGGTGCAGATCGGTCGATCCCTCAAGCTGTGCCAGCAGTTGGCGGGCAGCGGCATCGCCGGCGGCACCGTATCCCAGCTCCACGGAGAAGGACTCCGGGAACAGAAAATGCAACAGCGGCAGGTTACCAATACTGCACACCAGCACGCCGCTAATCTGCTGTTGCTGAAGGTATTTTTGCGCGCCAAGGGCAATGGTGTCGGAGGCGCACACTACCGCGCGGATATCGTGGGCCAGCAGCTGCGGCAGCAGATCGTAGCCGCTCTGCCAGGTCAGCTCGCCCAGTGCGATATGCGCTGCCAGCCCGTGCTGCTGACAGAATTCTTCATAGGCGCGCGTACGCTTCAGGCCGGTGGTGGTGTCGCGGGGGGAGACGCCGATAAAGCCGATATCGTTAATCTGCCTGTCCAGCAGCGTCTGCATCAGCAGCTGCAACGCCCCGGCGTCGTCATAACACACCGAAGAAAGGCCGGGCATCTCGCGGGCCATCATCACCAGTTTATCGCGCCACGGCAGCAGCAGCTTGGTGGTCAGGCCGGTAAAACCAAACAGGATCACCCCGTCGATATTGCGCTGCTTCAGCACCTGTAAATGCTCTTTGACCCGCTCCACGCTGAACTGGCTTTCCAGCACGATGGCATCATAGCCCTGCTGATAGAACACCGGCAGCATGGCCCGTACTGCCTGATTCTCCGATGGCGAATCCAGACGTGAAACGACAATCGCGATCACCTTATCGCTGAAGCCGCGCATCGCCCGTGCCGATTTAGAGGGGCTGAAGTTATGCTCTTCAATCACCTGTAACACGCGTTCACGGGTTTCGGGCCGAACGTTTTCTTCGTTGTTCAGCACGCGGGATACGGTGGATTTTCCCACCCCGCTGAGGCGGGCAATGTCCTTGATCGTCAGGCGATTTTGCATGGTATGTTCTGTTTAGCGGCGTATGGCGGGCAGTTTACCGCCTTTCCCGGCTAAAAATACAGGGCGGGATAGCGCGCAGATATACCTGACAGGGGAAACGATACGACGCTTACAGCCAGTTCACATCCGGGCGAGCCGGATGTGTCAGCTTGCTGAGTTCATCGCGCAGGGTCGCATAATCCGACAGCGTGCGTGGGTCACTGCCGGTTTTGATGTTACGAGGGGGGATGTCATTCATGACCCGTTGTCCATCAGGCGTATCAGGAACTATTGAAGGTTATCGTTTATGCGGCTTCGCTTTCTGCATATTCGAGACTCTGCAGATACTGTAGCGGGAGACCTGCTCCGGAGTGAAATCCTTCATGCTCCGGAAGGTCAGACTGATGTTGTCTTCGCTGCCGTCTCCGGCCAGCGTGTTTTTAACGGTGAGATTAACTTTCGGAGAATATTCCGCCAGCACAGAATCAAAATTATTTTTGTTCAAGCTAATTTCTTTGCGCTCTGACAGAGGCGCGGCCTCCTGGCCATTACTGAAGTCGCCCGCCACCAGCAATTTCAGGGGGAGCTCCGTTTTCTTGCTCGCTCCACCAGTATGCAAATCGAGTTTCAGGTTAATACGCGCTTTAGGGATTTCGGACTGAAAGGAATAGTTAGACATGGCTTTCCCTGTTCTATGGAGTAATAGAAATGGTCAATGCCAGTGAGAAATAAATAAGAAAAAACTACCCTACCAGAACAACTTTCCGGTTCGCGTCATCCGACGCAAATAAAAATCCCGGAACTAAAAAGTGGGTGCATTCCATCCACCAGCATGCCGACACTGTATTTTTGAGTATTTTCTAAAATGAAAAATTTCGGATAAGACCCAATAGCAGGAGTGTAAGAACGTTCCTTACCCGATCGGAAATGAAAAAATGTAACAAAACTTTATATTCTCAGATATTAACACTCACAAATCATCTTTTTGATTTATAAGAATTTTTTGTATAGCTTCTTCAGGTCTTATGGGATAAGGGTGTGCAGAAAACGATCAATTTAGCTCAGGACGCATATCTGTACGGAATACCACCAATCACGTGAAATACCTGATTTTGTACTTTTATCAAAAAATGAGAAGCAGGACGTGACTGAGAATGTAGAATATTGACGACATTTTCGGGTTATCATCATTTCTTATTATTCACTTAACCGGGGATTATTTGCTTTCGTCAGAAGAAAGCAAATTTCACGACAGTCCTTTACATATGCCTCTATACCAGGAGGTAAGCACGACCCTGAATCGCCACGGATAATCCAGACACTTCTGCACCGTTGATAATATTGCTTTGCATATTCCGTCGGTGGCATCTGATCACTCGAACCATGCCGATACTTACTGTTCTAAAGCATTTCGATGTAATCAAAAATATCGCTGCGTGCTTCTGCCCGTGTTCCGTAGATTTTTTTCTTTAATCCGTTCACGCTTCATTAGCTGGAAAAAGCGTTCTGCAACTGCGTTGTCGTGAAAGTTACCACGACGGCTCATACTGCCCTCCGGTCCGTGTGATTCCAGGAACGCCTGCCACTCATGGCTTGTGTACTGACTACCATGAGCAGAATGAACCGGCACCTGTTTTTGGGGATTACGTCGCCACACAGCCATCAGAAGCGCATTCAGGACAATGTCTTTTGTCATCCGGGGTTGCACTGACCAGCCGATGACCTTGCGTGAGAACAGGTCAACAACTACGGCCAGATACAGCCAGCCTTCGTGGGTTCGGGTGTAACTTATATCCGTTACCCAACGTTCATCCGGTGCTTCCGGATTGGACTGCCGCTGGAGTCTGTTGGGTGTCACGAGACTGGCTTCACCTTTACCGCACTGGCGCTGGCTGCCATAAAGAACGGGCGGCCAAGGCGCAGCTGGTGTTCTGATAAACGGCGTTGCCGGTATCCGGGCGCCTTGCGCGGGCTGGATATCAGCGGCGGTCTGGGTTTCATCCTGAAAATGGCTGAAGCCCGAACCGCCGCTTCATCCTGATAAAAGGGTAAGCCGCCACCCGGGATCGCAGCCTGTCACCTCACCGGAATATAGTCCGCCGCCACCAGCGCCAGATCGCGGTATCCCCGCACTTTCAGCTGCTGTGCCGCACGGCCCGCACGGATGCCGCTGGCGCAGACCAGCACGATGCGCCCCGACGCGGGTGGCTGCCAGGCCGCCAGTTCGGCGAGCAGAATGCGCTGAACCTGCGCGGCCACGCTCTCCGGGGCTTCTTCCAGGCTGCGCAGCTCCACAATGCAGTCTTCCGCCGTCAGCATCTGTGCGTCGAGGAACGGGATGATGGCTTCCGTCGGTTCCGGCGCGCCGTCAAAGCGGAACTGGCCGAAGCGCCAGTTGACGAAATCACAGTTCACCATGCAGCCCAGCGGCGACGGTTTCAGATCGAGCAGCACGCTCAGCGTCATCTGCGCCTGCAGTGCCCCCAGGGTGGCGACCGCCGGCCCCATCACGCCCGCCGTGCTGCAGTTGGCCGCCGAGGACGGCAGCTGCGGGAACAGCGCACGATAGCTCGGCGCCCCGGCGCAGAAGCCGCCGACGTAGCCCTGCCGCCCCAGCACCGAGGCGGAGATCAGCGGCAGATTACGGCTGAAGCAGGCGTCGGAAAGCAGCCAGGTAATGGCGAAGTTATCCGCCGCATCCACCACGATATCCATATCGCGTAGAGCGTGATCCAGGCTGCTGCCGGACAGCCTGATATCAACGGCTTCGACCTCGCATTCCGGGTTCAGCGCATTCAGCGCCCGGCGGGCCGCCACGGCTTTCGGCTGCCCGACGTCCTGCAGGGTAAACAGTGTCTGTCGGTGCAGATTATGTACCTCCACGCGGTCGTCGTCGCAGACGCGCAGGAAGCCCACCCCGGCCCCGGCCAGCTGCGGCAGCAGGGTGGCACCCAGACCGCCTGCGCCAACCACCAGCACCCGCGCCTGCGCCAGCTTTTGCTGCCCCTGCGGGCCGATCTCCGGCAGCATAGTTTGTCGCTGGTAGCGATCCATCAGTTAAACTCCGCCAGGCCGAAGACCGGGGTCGAGGCCGCCGCCATATCGCGGCGCTCCATCGGCCCGGCCAGCAGCGCCTGCTGCCCGGCGTGTATCGCATCGCGGAAGGCACTGGCCATGCGCACCGGGTCCTGCGCTTTCGCCACGGCGGTGTTCAGCAGGATCGCGTCGAAGCCCATCTCCATCGCCTGCGCGGCCTGGCTCGGCGTGCCGATCCCGGCATCTACCACCAGCGGCACACCCTTAAACCATGCACGCATGGTGCGCAGCCCTTCAATATTGCGCAACCCCTGGCCGGAACCGATCGGCGCACCCCAGGGCATCAGCACCTGGCAGCCCGCCTCCAGCAGCTTCTCGCCCAGCACCAGATCTTCCGTGGTGTAAGGAAACACCTGGAATCCCTCTTCGCAGAGGATACGCGCCGCTTCCACCAGCCCGAACGGGTCCGGCTGTAGTGTGTCGGCATGGCCGATCACTTCCAGCTTGATCCAGCGGGTGTTGAACAGCTCACGCGCCATATGCGCCGTGGTCACCGCCTCTTTCACCGTGTGGCAGCCCGCCGTATTGGGCAGCACGCGCTTGTTCAGCCTGGTCAGCAGATCGCGGAATGCTCCCCCTGCTCCACCTTCGCGACGCAGGCTGACGGTAATAATCTCGGTGCCGGAGGCTTCAATCGCCTTGCCCAGCACTTCCGGCGACGGATAGCCCGCCGTACCCAGCAAAAAACGTGATTCAGGTGCGTAATCGTAAAAGTTCATCTCAGCCCCCCTGCATCGGTGACAGCACTTCAATCTTGCTGCCTTCGCTAATTGGCGTCGCGTCATACAGCCCACGCGGGACAAAATCGCCGTTCAGCGCGCAGACCACGCAGCTGCGGTCAATCTGCTGTTCGTTAAGCAGCGCCGTCAGGGTAGCGGCCTGGGTTTCGGTCGCCTGACCGTTCAGTAAAATGTGCATCAGCGCGTCTCCTGCGACAGCTGTTGGATAAGATTTTGCGCCATGATCGGTGCCAGCAGAAAGCCGTGCCGGTACATGCCGTTAACGTGGAAGGTGCCGTCGCGATAGCGGATATCCGGCAGGTTATTCGGGTAAGAGGGGCGCAGGCCGCTGCCGGTTTCAATCACCCGCGCTTCGACCAGCGCCGGGTCGATGGTGTACGCCGCGCTCAGCAGTTCCATCAGCGCGCGGGCGCTGATCGGGCTGGCGTCGTTGCTTTCCACCATGGTGGCACCGAGCATAAAACGCCCTTCGCTGCGCGGCACCAGGTAGCAGGGAAAGCGCGGATGCAGCAGGCGGATCGGTCGTGAAAACTGCACCTCATCGCCTTGCAGGATCAGCATCTCACCGCGCACGGCGCGCAGTTCCGGCAGCAGCGGCGCGGCATGAATACCCCGGCAGTCGATAATTTTGCCCGTTGGTTTACCGTGGCGGATCTCCACGCCCGCGGCCAGCAGCTTCTGCCGCAGCTCCTGCATCGCCTTGCGCGGATCGAGGTGCCCTTCGCTGGGGAAAAACAGCCCGCGAGCAAAGCGCCCGGCCAGGCGATCTTCCACGCTGCCCGGGTCCACCCACTGATGGCCCTGGGTCATTTTGGCAAAGCGATTCAGCTCCATGCTGTCACGCGGCGGCGCGATCACCAGCGTACCCTGACGTTCCACGCCGCTGACGTGCGCCTGCCACCAGTCGGCGGAGCCCTGCCCCAGCCTGACCACCTCTTCCGGTGCGCCTTCGCCCTCGCAGAACGGCGCGAGCATACCGCCCGCGTAGTGCGACGCGGGGCAATGTTCTTCAGAGGTGATGATTTCCAGCTTTTCTCCGGCGTCGGCCAGCGCGGTCGCCACGCACAGCCCGGTCACGCCCGAACCCAGGATCGACCAGTGGCTCACAATGTCGCCTCGGCGGAATGTTCAGGGAGAGTTGTTACGAACGTCATACCGGCCTCTCAGATAACCAAGAAGACCCGCGATAATGAGAAGGGAGAGTATCGGCGTTCGGCGGCTGCGATCTGCCCGATAAGGAGTGCGGCGAAGCGGCATTCCAGGTCTTCCTACGCCAGTATCAACTGGGTCAGGTTCTAAGGGTCGCTGAGCCGCGATAAATCGCAATCAGCCTCTCAGTCTCTTCGGCGAGACTCCCCTGACAGAGACTTTTTTATTGCATCCTGAGCGCAACCGCAAGCGTTTAGGTGGATTTATTTCGACGGCCGTTTTCGCCAGATGAAAATAAAGTGCCGGATTCGGCATTTTGCAAAGTGCGGGGCAGGCAACACAATTGCCCGATGCTGAAGGATTTTTCAGTGCGCCTCTCCCACATCAGGTCTGAACGGATGGACACCATGACAAAACCGGCCATATCGCATATCGCTTTCCTTACTCCCGGGAACTACCCGGATCGCGCCCCGCTACAGGGGCCGGAAGAAACCCTGCAGCTGTTCGAGCTGGGTGAATCGCTGGGCTACAACGGTGCCTGGGTGCGTCAGCGCCATCTGGAGCACGGGATCTCTTCGGCGAGCACGTTTCTTGCCGCCGCCACGCAGCGTACCCGGCATATCGAGCTGGGCACCACAGTGATCCAGATGGGCTATGAAAGCCCGTTTCGGCTGGCGGAAGATTTACTGACGGTGGACGTACTCGCGCGCGGGCGGCTGAACGTTGGCCTCAGCGCCGGCCAGCCGAACCACCTGGAGCTGATTGGCCCGGCGCTGTTCTCAGGCGACTGGCGGCAGGAGAATTTCTCCTACGATCGGGTCCGACGCGTGCGGGACAACCTCAGCGGCCGCTGGCTGGCGGATGAAAACACGCTGATCGCCTCGCCGGGCAACCAGCAGCGCCTGGTTAACGACCCGATCCTGCGCGAAGTGGATGAACTGCGGCTGGAGTTACCCTATGAATTTACCGCCGACCAGTACCGCCAGATTATCAGCGACTTCGCCACACTGATTGCCCCCGAGCTGGGCTGGCACCGCCGTGTAAATCATCAGGAAAACACCGACATGGCTCTCTGAGCCATGATTACCGTCACAATTACGCGTGTAGTGCTAGCAAAACGCGTAGACGCATTGGAATGATGCAATCTCTTCACTATCATTAAAAATTATTTTCATGATGACAGCAGTGAAGATCGACCAGTCAGAGAGAGGAATCATGATAATCTGACAGAGTCAGCAGCCATCAACTCTATTAATGCGAATCCAAACCATGAGTGGGACCTTCAGTAACGATGATGTCAGACGCCTGGCTGCCCTTGAGATGCTCAAATCTGAAGATGCTATCCGCGATGATATTTTGCAAAAATTCACCCTGCTCGCCAGTGATTTGCTGGCGTTTCCGGGCTGTTTTGTCTCGGTTCTGGATAATGAAAATCAGTATATCAAGGCAGCCTGCTGCCTTGATGTGCCGCAAAGTTCGCTGCATGGCGCCTTCTGCCGCCAGGTGGTGCTCAGCGATTCGCTGCTGATCTGTAGCGATACGCAACTTGACCCGCGCTTCAGCCAGAATCCCTTCACGCTCGGCGCACCTTTCATCCGATTCTACGCGGGTATACCCCTGCATACGCGGGAAGGCATTTCGGTGGGGACCCTGTGCATTACTGACACCCGGCCCCACACCTTCGACGAACATAAGTCAACGATGCTGGAGCTGCTGGCGGGCCTGGTCAGCGGCTATCTTGATGCCTGGTATACCGCGGGTTACAAAGATGTGGTCACTCAGTTGCCCAATCGCCAGCGGCTGCTGAAGGATATCGGTCTGCTGCAGCGCGCCTCCAGCTTCGATCCGCTGACCCTGACGCTGATTGACTGCATTGATATGCCGCGGGCCTATGAAATCGCCCGCTCGATGGGGATGGATGCCGTAGAAACGCTGCTGAAAGCCCTGTCCGCGACGGTGCGTTCCCGGTTACATCTCAGCGAAGAGGACGTGCTGTATACCGTCGCCACCGGTCGTTTTGCCCTGTTGAGCCGGAAAAACAGTGCGGTTAACGCCAGGGTGCTGAGCGATCGGCTGGAAAATATTCGCGCGCAGGTGCTGGGTGATATCGCCCTTGATGTGAAAATCTACGTTGGCGAGGTGAGTTTTGTTCCCGCCACCTCCCAGGTCACAGAGGTGCTGCGCCAGGCGGTCAGCGCCCTGCATGAGGCCATCAGCCAGAAGCAGACTGTGATGGCCTACAACGCCGACAGCGACAGCCGCCGAAATCTTAATTTTCAGCTGTTGAACGACCTGGCGCTGGCGCTGCGCGGCAGCCTGGGCCTGTATCTGGTGTATCAGCCACAGCTCTGTCTTCACACCGGTAAACCGGTCGGACTGGAGGCGCTGCTGCGCTGGCAGCATCCGGTTGCCGGCAATATTCCCCCCGCCGAGTTTATCCCGCTGGCGGAACACACCAGCCTGATGGATGAACTGACCGACTGGGTGATTGACCACGCGCTGTTGCAGCTGCGTGCGTGGCGCCAAAAAGGGCTGAATCTGCCGGTATCGGTTAACCTCAGCGTCAGCGATTTCTCCCGCCCGGAGTTTGCCTGCGACCTGGCAGAGAAAACCCGGCGCGCCGGTTTACAGGCCGGCGATCTGACCCTTGAATGCCTGGAAACCCAGCAGGTGCTGGAAAGTACCGAAGCCTGCCGGGGACTGGATCTGCTCAAGCAGCGCGGCTTTCGCATCGCGCTGGACGATTTTGGTTCCGGCTACAACAACATCAATACTCTGCGCCGCATCCCCATTGACGTGATTAAGCTCGACCGTTCGCTGATCCAGCAGCTGAACTGCGATCCAGCCTGCGAAGTGATTGCCCACCATATGATCACCATGCTGAAAGAGCTGAACTACGTGGTGCTGGCCGAAGGTGTGGAAGATCTGCAAACCCTGGCGTCGTTGCAGCATCTGGGCTGCGACGAAATCCAGGGTTTCTTTTATTCCCATCCCTTACCGCCGGACAAGCTGGAGCACTGGTTCAGCCATATGGCGGTGTAATCTCATCTCAGGGCTGTTCAATCCATACGGTCTGCGGGTTGGTAAACTCGCGCAGGCCGAAGTGCGACAGCTCGCGACCGAAACCGCTCTTCTTCACGCCGCCGATCGGCACGCGCGGGTCAGAGAAGCTTGGCGTGTTGATAAACATCCCGCCGGTTTCAATGCGCGATGCCAGGCCCTGTGCAGCGGCCAGATCGCGGCTCCACAGGCTGCCCCCCAGACCAAACTCGGAATCATTGGCCAGCGCCACGGCATGCTCGGCGTTATCCGCCACGATCAGCGAGGCCACCGGGCCAAACAGCTCCTGCTTAAAGCTGGTCATTGCGGGCGTGACGTCACTCAGCACCGTGGGCGCATAGTAGTTACCGTCACCCGGCAGCACGTGGCCGCCCAGCAGCAGGGTGGCGCCCTCTTTCAGCGTGGCCTGCACCTGCGAATCCAGCTCGTCGCGCAGATCGTAACGCGCCATCGGGCCAATCCACACGCCGGCTTCACGCGGGTCGCCAATTTTCATCGCCTTCACCGCGGTGAGGAATTTGTCGCGGAACGTATCAAAGACCGCCTTCTCCACGATGATGCGTTTTGCCGAGATGCACAGCTGGCCGTTATTCATAAAGCGGCCGGCAATCGCGCCTTTCACTGCCGCATCAATATCGGCGTCGGCCAGTACGATAAAGGCATCGGAACCGCCCAGCTCCAGCACGCATTTCTTGATGGCGGCTCCGGCCAGTGCGGCAATCGCCGAACCGGCGCGTACGCTGCCGGTCACGGTCACGGCTTTAATTCGGCGATCGTTAATCGCCTGCGCCACGCCGTCATTGTCGGCGTTAACCACCGCAAACAGCCCTTCCGCCACACCGGCATCGTTCAACACCTGCTGTAACAGCAGCGCACAGCCGATCACGTTCGGAGCCGGTTTCAGCAGATAGCTGTTGCCCGCCAGCAGAATCGGTACCGCGCCGCGCAGCACCTGCCAGATCGGGAAGTTCCACGGCATCACCGACAGCACCGCGCCCAGCGGCAGGTAGTCAACAAAGGCTTTGTTACCTTCAACGGTTGTGGCTTCACGCTGCAGGAAATCAGGACCATGCTGCGCGTACCATTCACACAGCTTCGCGCTTTTCTCCACTTCAGCCAGCCCCTGGTCAATGGGTTTACCCATTTCCGTGGTCATCATCTCCGCCAGCACGCGGCTCTGTTCACGCAGTCCGGCGGCGACAGACAACAGCAGTGCGACACGATCGCTCAATGGGCTGGTCCGCCAGTGCTGGAAAGCACTGTCGGTTTGTGCCAGCGCGGCATCAACGTCGGTCCGGCTGGCGAAAGGATAGCGGGCCATCACGTCACCCGTGGCGGGGTTGCGGGAAACGGCAGAATTTACGTCGGTCATGTTTTGCACCTTCTCGGTCATTCGGTTCGACATTACACCCAGCGGTTCAGGCTGAAATGCGGCATGAAGGAAAGGATAAGCTTGTCACTATTTCTTTAAAAATGAATAATAATGAAAGTTATTTACTCAAATTGAGAAAGTTATGGATCTGACCCAGCTGGATATATTTCGTGCGATTGCCGAAGAGGGCAGCATTACCGCCGCCGCCGACAGGCTGCACCGCGTACCGTCGAACATCTCTACCCGCCTGCGCCAGCTGGAAGATGAGTTGGGCTGCGAGCTGTTTCGCCGGGAAAAACTGCGGCTGCATATTACCGACAGCGGCCGCACGCTGCTCGACTATGCCCGGCGGATTCTGGCACTGGCCGATAAGGCGAAGCTGAGCGTTTCCGGCCAGCATCCCAGCGGCGTCTTTACCCTGGGTGCGATTGAAAGCACTGCCGCCGTGCGCCTGCCACCGCTGATTGCCCGCTACCATCAGCAGTGGCCACAGGTGGAGCTGGATCTCTCCACCGGACCTTCCGGCGATATGATTGACGGGATTTTCTCCGGGCGCTACAGCGCAGCGTTTGTTGACGGGCCGCCGAAGCATCCACAGCTGGAGGGCGTTCCGGCCTTCAGCGAAGAGCTGGTGCTGATCGGCGCGCTGAATCATCCGCCGGTGCCGGATGCCGCCAGCATTTCCGGCTCAACGATTTACGCCTTCCGCGCCAACTGCTCCTACCGGCGTCTGTTTGAAAACTGGTTTGCGCGGGAAAACGCTGTGCCGGGCAAGATTTTTGAAATGGAGTCGTATCACGGCATTCTGGCCTGCGTCAGCGCGGGCGCGGGACTGGCGCTGATCCCGGCCAGTATGCTGGAGAGTATGCCGGGGCGTGACAGCGTTCAGGCCTGGCCGCTGGGTGAGGGAATGGGCAATATCGACATCTGGCTGGTGTGGCGCAAGGGCACACACTCAGCCAATTTGCAGGCAATGGCCGATATGCTTCACCCGCCGGCCGCTAGCCGGCCTCCTGCTGCCCTGCCGTCAGCGCGTGAAAGCGTCGTTTGAAGTAAATCAGGCCGTCACCGGATGCCGCCAGCCAGATATGGCGGATCTCCACCAGGTACATCTGGTGTGTGCCCAGCGTCTGCACCTGAGCAATCTGGCCTTCCAGACTGGCCAGCGCCTCGTTCAGGATCGGCTGGTCAAGGCTGCCCTCTCGCCAGCCCTCCAGCAGAAAGCGGTCCGCCATCGCCAGTTCGGTCATTCCGGCAAAGTGTCGCGCCATCTCCTCCTGTTGGTGGTTGAGCACGTTAATGCACATCCGCTCGTTCTGGCGAAACACCGGATTCATGGCGCTGTTGCTATTAACGCACACCAGCAGCGTGGGCGGCGAATCGGTAATGGAACAGACGGCGGTGGCGGTAATGCCGCAGCGCCCCGCCGGGCCCTGGGTGGTGACAATATTCACCGCCGCAGGCAGGTTTGCCATCGCATCGCGAAAACGCAGGCGATGTTGGTTGTCATCGGACATGGCGGTTTCTCCTTATTTCAGCAGGCTGTCGAGCTGGTTAATATCGTGGTTGTTATGCAGGTGCGGCACCGTCCAGCCGTGGCGGTCGTAGTCGGCCAGGCAGCGGTCAACCAGCGTCATCATGCCGTTCATCGCCCCGGATTTTTGCGCGTGCTGCAGGCACTGCATGCGCACCAGATCCTGGCTGCCCGCGTAGTTCAGCTCGTACAGCTCATGGCGGCCGCCGAATTCGCTGCCCATTGCATCCCACATCAGCTTGAGAATTTTGATACGTTGCTCGTGGTCGATGCCGTTAGAGCCGCGAACGAAGCGCGCCAGATAGCCGTCGATTTCCGGGTTTTGCAGATCGCGCACGCTGGACGGCAGATAGATCAGCCCGCTGGCGACGTTGCACTCAATGATGTTTTTGATTTTGGCCCAGGCAATGGGCGCCATCACCCGATAGGTCTGCATCGCCTGCATATCCGGCAGGTATGCGCCGTTGATCCAGTGGGTGGATTCCGCGCACATGGCATCGCTCAGCGACCAGAACAGGTTACGCCAGGCCACCACTTCGCCCAGCGCCGCCTGCACGCCGCGAAACTCCAGCACCCCGGTGCATTCCAGGCTTTTTTGCAGCAGCGCGGTGATGAAATCCAGCTTCACCGCCAGCCGGACGCAGGCCTGCATCGGATACAGCCGCACGAATCCTCCTTCAAAATACCAGCGGCGGCAGCGGTCAAAATCCCGATAAACAAGTACGTTCTCCCAGGGGATCAGCACCTTGTCCATCACCAGAATGGCATCGTTTTCGTCAAAGCGGCTGGAGAGCGGGTAATCAAAAGGCGAACCGGTTGCCCCGGCGGTCAGCTCGTAGGAGGCGCGGGAAATCAGCTTCACGCCGTCGGCATCCATCGGGGCAACGAACATCAGCGCAAAATCCGGGTTATCGCCCATCACCTGCGCCGATCCAAAACCGATAAAGTTGTAGTGAGTCAGCGCAGAGTTGGTCGCCACCACTTTGGCACCGCTGACGATAATGCCCGCGTCGGTCTCTTTCTCCAGCTTGATGTAGACGTCTTTCACTTCATCGGCGGGCTTGTTGCGGTCGATGGGCGGATTAACGATGGCGTGATTGAAGTACAGGCCGGATTCCTGAATGCGTTTGTACCAGCTGCGGGCATTACCGGCGTACTCCCCATAAAAGTCGGGATTGGCGCCCAGCGCGCTGCCGAATGCCGCTTTATAGTCCGGCGTGCGCCCCATCCAGCCGTAGCTGTAGCGCGACCAGTCGGCGATGGCATCACGCTGCTGGCGGATTTCTTCAACGGAGCGGGCGTAGCGGAAGAAGCGATGGGTATAGCCGCCATTGCCGGTATCGGTATTCCAGCACAGCCGATCGTGGCTTTCCGGCGCGTGCAGCGCATCGTATAAACCGGCAACGGAGGCGGCGGCGTTGCGAAAGGCCGGATGAGAGGTCACATCCTTTACCCGCTTGCCGTAGATATAAATTTCACGCCCGTCGTCCAGGCTCTTCAGGTACTCACTGCCGGTAAAGGGGCGGGTTGTTTCGGCACGATAATCTTCTGGCTTCATAGTAACCTCTTCTGTTTTCAGAGAAACACGGTGGCGGTAAACGCCATCATTTGTTATTGAGATGTTTCATAACCGTTAAGATTTAAGCGTGGTAGCGCAGAAGGAGGAAGAGACGAATCAGGCCATCGCCGGTACTTTTCCGTAATGGCCCCGGTATTATATGAAAACGTGAACGCGCTCGCATAACCGGGGATTTACGGCCTATCGTCGGCGATATTCACTGGGAGAACATCCTTCAAGGCGATGAAAGAAACGTGCAAAATAGGCGGGATCTTTGTATCCGAGCTGCCAGGCAATCTGGTGGACGCTGGCGGTGCTGAACAACAGCATTCGGCGGGCTTCACGCATTACCCGCTCAAAGATCAGACGCTTGGGCGGCAGATTGGCCAGCCGGCGACACAGCTCGTTCAGGCGCGACTCGCTGATCCCCAGCTCCTGCGCATAGTCCGGCACTGTGCAATGCTCGCGATACTTTTCATTGACCATCTGGTTGAAACGCTGAAAAAGCCGCATTTCACCCCGCACACTGACGTTACCGCTGTCGTGCAGGTCCGCCTCGCGCAGTACCAGGGTAAACAGGCTTTGTGCCAGCAGACGAAGCTGGATTTCGCGGCCGCTCAGCTGCCACGTAAATTCGTGCACGATGAGCGGCCAGAGCCTGTCCAGCGCCTCCCGCGTTTGAGGGCGGGAAGCCAGCGACAGGCAGAAGCCGGGAATATCCAGTGACTCGCGGCTGCCGGGCCACAGTGCCTGCATCAGCGGCCAAATCAGCTCCTGGCGCACTGTCAAAACGTGGCCGTCGCTGTCGCTTTCGGTGTTGAAGGCGTGCGGCACCGAGGGCGGCGTCAGTACAAACAGCGGTGCCTGTAGTGAATAATGATGCTCATCCAGCTGCAGCTCCATTTTTCCACTGGTCAGGTAGTGGAGCTGAAAAAAGCGATCGTGCCAGTGCGGGCGCATATCGCGGCCGAAGAACGCCGCCAGCCCGGAAAACGTCGCATAGTGGACATCGTCATCGGCATACTGTTGGTCGTCGTACTGCTGGCTGATATTAATATTTTCCATCATCGTTACTCCGTCCATGATTATTGCTTCACCGCCGCGTTGTTCAGTGAATCCCGCTGGATGGCCGCCTCGCGCTGCATGGGTATCCGCCAGACCACCGCCGCGCCCAGCAGCAGCAGAGCCGCCATCAGCCACAGACCGCTGTTAAAACTGCCGGTTATGTCGCGCAGGATGCCAATAAACAGAGGGCTGCATGCGGAGCCGATATTGCCCACCGCGTTAATAACCGCAATCGCCAGCGCTCTGGCCCGCTGGCCGATGGCCCGATCGGGCGTCGTCCAGAAAATAGCCATCGCGCTGAAGGAACCCATTGAGGCCATCACGATGCCGCCAAGCTGTAGCAGCGGATGTGACGTTGCCGACGCCAGCAGCCAGCCCGCCGCCGCAAACAGGAACGGCAGCAGCGTGTGATACTTACGCTCCTGATGGCGATCCGAGCGGCGACTCCACGCGATCATGGCGAAAATGGTGCACAGCTGCGGCACGGCGGCCAGCAGCCCAATGACGATATTGCTGCTGTGCTGGTTGAAGCTTTGCAGGATTTGGGGAGTCCAGATATTAATCGCGCTCAGCGTGTTGGTCAGGCAGAAATAGGTAAGGGTATACAGCAGCACGACCGGGGCCAGCACCTGTCGCCACAGCGGTCTGCCGCTTTCCGCCTGCGGCTGCATGTTTTGCTGACGATCGCGCTCGAACATTGCCGCCAGCGCGGTTTTCTCCTCACCGGTCAGCCAGCGGGCATTTGCCGGCGCATCATCAAGAAAGAACCAGACCAGAACGCCCAGCAGTACGGACGGGGCCCCTTCCAGCAAAAACATCCATTGCCAGCCGCGTAAATTCAGCAGACCGTCCAGCGCCAGAATGTAACCTGAGACCAGCGATCCCAGCATCATAGTGACCGGCATGGCGATCATAAACAGCGCGTTCGCCCGGGCGCGATAAACCGCCGGGAACCAGTGGGTCAGGTAAACCAGAATGCCGGGAAGGAAGCCCGCTTCGGTAATGCCGACGATCATGCGTAACACATACAGCGAGGTCGGGCCGGTGGCAAACAGCGTGCAGGTTGAAGCGATTCCCCATGCCACCATGATGGTGGCGATCCAGCGCCGCGCGCCGATAATACCCAGCATCATATTGCTGGGTATGCCGCACAGCACGTAGGTGACGTAAAACAGCGTGGCCGCCAGACCAAACATGGTGGAGGTCAGACCGAGGTCCTGGCCCATGGTCAGCCCGGCAAAGCCAATGTTAATCCGGTCAAGAAAGGAGAAAACAAACAGGACGAAAAGAAACACGATCGGACGACGGAACAGTTTACGGATCACGTTCTGTTCAATGGCGGACGGTGATGTCCCCCTTTCTGACTGAATTAACGAGGTCATAGCGCATCTCCGCAGATTAATAACCGCTCTGTTTTTGCCCGCCAGGGCTGACCGGCTCGCGAATAAACTTCGTCGCCAGTGCCTCTGCCGTTCGCGCCAGCAGGGTAGTATCGACCCCAACGGCCACGAACAGCGCCCCCAGCTCCAGGTAGTGGCGGGCGAGGGCCTCGTCAGCCATCAGTATCCCCGGTGCTTTTTCGGCGGCGCGGATGGTTTTTATCGCCCCGGCGATCGTCGCCTGCACCTGCGGATGGCGCGGGTCACCGGCGAAGCCCATATCGGCGCTCAGGTCCGCCGGGCCGATAAACACACCGTCAATGCCGTCAACGGCAAGGATTTCGTTCAGGTTCTCAATACCTTTGCGCGTTTCAATCTGCACCAGCGTGCAGATTTGTTCCCCGGCGTGTTGCAGGTAGTCGGGAACACGGTTCCAGCGAGAGGCACGGGCCAGCGCGCTGCCAACGCCACGGATACCCTGCGGCGGATAGTGGCAGGCGCGCACCGCCGCCCTCGCCTCTTCCGCGCTTTGTATCATCGGGATCAGCAGCGTCTGCGCACCTACATCAAGCAGCTGTTTGATTAGCACCGGATCGTTCCATGCCGGCCGCACTACCGGCTGGCTGTCGTAGGGCGCAATTGCCTGCAGCTGGCTCAGCACCGTTCGCAGATCGTTAGGGGCATGTTCACCGTCAATCAACAGCCAGTGGAATCCCGCTCCGGCCAGCAGCTCGGCGCTGTAAGAATTTGCCAACCCCAACCACAGCCCAATCTGCGGTGTTTTCTGCCGCAGCGCCTGCTTGAAAATGTTGTTTATCATTGTCGTTCCTCAGATAAAACGGCAGCCGATGGCCCCCATCACGCCGTAGTCAACGTGGAAGGTATCGCCCCTGCGCGCAGCCACGGGGCGGGTAAACGAACCGCTCAGGATCACCTGCCCCGCTTCCAGCTTCACCTCGTGCGCGGCCAGCTTGTTAGCCAGCCACGCCACGCCGTTTGCCGGATGGTTAAGCACCCCCGCCGCCACGCCGGACTCTTCAATCACGCCGTTGCGATACATCAGCGCACTGACCCAGCGCAGATCCAGCGCATCCACTCTGACCGCCCGGCCGCCCATCACCACGCCTGCGTTAGCGGCGTTGTCGGAAATGGTGTCGAAAACCTTGCGCGGGCGCTGGCTCTGCGGATCGATCTGATGACAGCGGGCGTCAATAATTTCCAGCGCGGGAATGACGTAATCCGTCGCATTCAGGACGTCAAACAGCGTGCATCCCGGCCCGCTCAGCGGTTTTGCCAGCACAAACGCCAGTTCCACCTCCACGCGCGGCACGATAAAGCGATCCAGCGGAATATCGCTGCCCTCGCTGAAAAACATATCGTCCAGCAGCGCGCCGTAGTCCGGCTCATCAATCTGCGAACTGGCCTGCATTGCTTTCGAGGTCAGGCCGATTTTGTGCCCCTTCAGTTCGCGGCCTTCGGCAATTTTCTTCGCCACCCAGCGGCGCTGAACGGCGTAGGCGTCTTCAATCGTGATATCGGGATGCGCCAGCGACGGCTGGCGGATCTGTTCACGGTTTTTCTCGGCCTGATGGAGTTCGGCTGCCAGCCGATCCAGCGTGGCGTCATTTAGCATGGGGTTTTCCTTTTTCATCCGGTTCAAACAGGGCATGTACGTTGTTCTGTTTGAAATTCAGCTGCGGATGCAGCTCTTCCACCGCCAGCGACAGCGCCAGATAGCGCCCGGCCATCAGCGCCGCAAAATGGCGTTTGATCAGCGCAAACAGCTCCGTCATGACCGGCTGTAGCTGTTCGAGGCTGCGGCCGTGGCCGATTTTCAGCGTCATATGCACAAAGGCGTAATCGCGCTTGCCGTCGGCCATCTGCCAGCAGTCAATCCAGTGCGCCCGGCTGCGAATGCCACCGAGCGGAAACAGCCCGCTGCTGGCCAGATGCTGATTTACCGCCGCAAACAGACGCGGCAATTCGGCCTGCTGGCGGATATTGTCGGTACACTCCACGATAAAATGCGGCATAGCGCCTCCGGTGTTTACAGCGTGTTGCCGAGCTTAAAGCCCTGCTCAACGTCGCCCTTGCGGGTATAGGAAAAACCGTCCGCGCCGATGGTCACCGCCAGCTCGCTGGGGTCGCTGCGCTCGACAACCGGCTGCGGTTTGCCGTCCAGATCGAGCACCAGCGAACCGTCGGTGTACCAGCTCGGGACCACCGGGTTGCCCCACCAGTCGCGGCGCTGGTTGTCGTGCACGTCCCAGCTGACCAGCGGATTGTCCGGGTCACCGGTGTAATAGTCCTGGGTGTAGATTTCGATGCGGTGGCCATCCGGGTCACGCAGATAGAGGTAAAAGGCGTTAGAGACGCCGTGACGGCCCGGCCCGCGTTCGATCAGGTCGGATTTACGCAGCGCGCCCAGCTTGTCGCAGATCGACAGGATGTTGTGTTTCTCATGAGTCGAAAAGGCAATATGGTGCATGCGCGGCCCGGCCCCACCGGTCATTGCCGTATCGTGTACCGTCGGTTTACGTCGCATCCAGGCGGCATACACCACGCCCTTATCGTCACGAATATCCTCCGTTACCCGGAAGCCCAGCCCCTGGATATACTCCACCGCCAGCGGCACATCGGGGGTAATCTGATTAAAGTGGTCCAGCCTGACCAGCGCGCCCGGCGTATAGAGATCGTAGCGCCAGGCAAGGCGGTCTACGTGCTGCACGTCGTAGAAAAACTCACAGGGAAAACCGAGCGGATCTTCAACGCGCACGGAATCGCCGATGCCTTTAACGAAGCCGTTCGCGCGCCGTTCCGTCCGGCATCCCAGCGATTTAAACCACGCTTCCGCCCTGTCCACATCCTGCGGGCTGCGCACCCGATAAGAGAAGGCGGCCACGGCGGCAACCGGCCCTTCCCGCAGCACCAGGTTATGATGGATAAACTCTTCCATCGTGCGCAGATACAGCGTCTGACTGTCCTCTTCCGTCACCTGCAGGCCCAGAATGTCGACATAAAATTCGCGGGCGGCCTGCAAATCTGTCACCTGTATTTCCATATAGGCGCAGCGCAGAATATCCGGCGCGGGCAAGGATGATGTGATGGTTTTGTTGCTCATAATGCGGCTCTCTTGTGATGTGAACTGGCAGCGCGCACCGAACGTAGCTTCGTGCGGCTGCCCTCGTAATTGTTGACCGACCTAGACGCCCCATTTCGGGATCGGATGATCGCCAAACGAAATACAGACGTTCTTCATTTCGGCAAACACCTCAAAGCTGTATTCGCCGCCTTCGCGCCCGGTGCCGGAAGCCTTAACGCCGCCAAACGGCTGGCGCAGATCGCGCACGTTTTGCGTGTTCACAAACACCATGCCGGCTTCGATACTGCGCGCCAGGCGCATCACCTTGCTGACGTCCTGGGTCCAGATGTAGGACGCCAGGCCGTATTCCACGTCGTTAGCCAGCCGCAATCCCTCCTCTTCATCACGGAACGGGATCAGGCAGGCCACCGGACCGAATATCTCCTCCTGTGCCACACGCATGCGGTTATCGACATCCGCCAGCACCGTGGGCCGCAGGAAGTGCCCCTGCTCCAGCCCCGCCGGTTTATCCGGCCCGCCTGCCAGCAGCGTGGCGCCCTCTTCAATTCCCAGACGGATGTAGCCGGAAACTTTTTCCCAGTGCTGCTGGCTAATCAGCGCGCCCACCTGGGTTTTCGGGTCGGTGGGATCGCCCACAATCAACCGCGAGGCCCGTTCGGCGAAGCGGCGGACGAACTCGGGATAGATACTCTGCTGGATGAAAATGCGTGAACCGGCGGTGCAGCGTTCGCCGTTAAGTGAAAATATGGTAAACAGCGCAGCGTCCATCGCCCGCTCAACGTCAGCATCCTCAAATATCAGCACCGGTGATTTGCCACCCAGCTCCATGGAAAACTTCTTCAGCCCGGCATTTTTGATAATGTTTCGTCCGGTCACCGTCCCGCCGGTAAACGACACCGCCCGCACATCGTGATGGCGCACCAGCGCATCTCCCGCCGTGGCCCCAAAGCCCTGCACCACATTCAGTACGCCCGGCGGAATACCCGCTTCCAGCGCCAGCTGACCAAGGCGATCCGCGCTAAGCGGCGACAGTTCAGACATTTTCAGCACCGCGGTGTTGCCCAGCGCCAGGCACGGTGCCACCTTCCAGGTGGCGGTCATAAACGGCACATTCCACGGCGATACCAGCGCACAAACCCCCACCGGCTGCACCAGGGTGTAGTTGAGCATTTTGTCGTCAACCGGATAGCTGCGGCCGTTCATCTGCTGGCAGACCTCGGCGAAAAATTCAAAGTTGTGTGACGCTCGCGGGATCAGCACGTTGCGCGTCTGATGGATAGGCAATCCGGTGTCCGCCGTTTCCAGCGCGGCGATCTCGGGCACATCGCGGTCGATGAGCTCACCGAGACGGCGCATCATCCGCGCGCGCTCTTTCATCGGCGTACTGGCCCACTTCGGGAAGGCGATTTTTGCTGCGGCGACCGCCTCGGCGATCTCCTGCTCTCCGCCGGAGGCTACCTCCGCCAGCACCTCGCCGGTCGCCGGGTTGCTGGTGGTGAAATAGTCGCTGCTGGCAACGTTTCTGCCGTTTATCCAGTGGTTAATCTTGTTCATTTCAGGCTGTCCTCAAACTGTTGTTCACTGACAATGCGGTTGGTCAGACGGCCTACCCCTTCGATCTCCACCACCACCTCATCGCCCGGTCGGACGTCGGCCAGCCCTTTCGGCGTGCCGGTGGCGATCATGTCGCCCGGCTGCAGGGTGAGAAATTCACTGAGATACGCGATCAGATACGGGATATCGAACACCATGTCGCGGGTATTGCCGCTCTGGCGCAGTTCGCCGTTGACGAAGGTTTTCAGCGCAAGGTTATGCGGGTCGGGCAGCGCGGACGGCCGTACGATGGCTTCACGCAGCGGGGTCAGCGTGTCGCGGCTCTTCACCCGCAAATTGGGGCGGTAGTAATTTTCCAGGTAGTCGCGCACCGCGTAGTCGTTGCACAGAGTGTAACCGGCCACGTATTCCAGCGCGGTATCACGACTGACGCGGCGGGCGGTTTTCCCGATCACCACCACCAGTTCCCCTTCGTAATGCATGTACTCCACATCGTCAGGGCGCACGGAAACACTGTGATCGCCGGTCAGGGTGTTCGCCGCTTTGATAAACACCAGCGGCTCTTCCGGGGCTTTAAAATCCAGCTCGCTGGCGTGATCGGCATAGTTCAGTCCGAGGGCGAACAGCGTGGGCTGGCCGGAGAGCTGTTCCACCGGCGGCACACTGTCGCTGAAGCGGTTACTCAGTTCGGGCAGACCGGCCGCTTTGATCGTCACCACATCACCCGCATGGAGGTCAACACGCTGTTGCGGAGTGCCCAGCAGGATCGCGTCGCCGGGCTGCAGGGTGGCAAATTCGCTGAGTGCAGCAATCAGTTCGGCTGCGCCACGCCTGAGATCGGCGGTGTTCCAGTGGTCGCGGACTTCGCCGTTAACCTCGGTGATAATTTGCAGCGCGCTGACGTCGGGCAGATCCACGGTTTCACCGATCGGGCAAAAACCGTCGCGGCACTTTGCCTTAATCGCCGGGCGGTAAAAGCTCTCTTCCGCCAGGCTCACCTCGTTAGCCAGCGCGTAACCCGCAATCACCTCGCGCGCCTTCTCCGCGCTCACTTTGCGCGCCGTTTTGCCAATCACCACGGCCAGTGTTGCGCCGCTGTAGACCTGCTCACCGGCGGGCAGACCGATAGTGTCCCGATGACTACGCCAGGTATTGCGCGGTTTGATAAACCATACCGGATGCCGTGGCGGGTGTTGATAGGGAGCCTGTTGGAACGCTGCTGCCCAGGCTTCAATCTGCGACTGATGATTGAGTGCAGCTGCAAAAACCGTTCTTTTCATCTCTGGTCCTCAATGGCAAGCAATTCGTTAATATATTAATGAAACAAGAATTACTCGCTAAAGAAGCACAGATCAACATCAGTTTTCCAGCTTGTGACGTGATTAACAAAAAAATAACACTTACATAAAAGAGTTAATTTTCATTGAATTGAAAAGTACATAAAGAAAAATGAAAAGTACTCGGCGGAGGAAATTTAGCAGAAAGTGAATTTATGTTACTATTAATGAAATTTTTCATCAGACCGCAGTGGAGCCGTATGCACGAATCTCTGACCATCGCCCTTTTACAGGCGCGGGAAACCGCCATGGGTTATTTTCGCCCGATCCTCAATCGCTATGGGCTGACCGAGCAGCAGTGGCGCATCGTGCGTATTCTGGCTGAAGTCACCACTCTGGATTTCCACGAACTGGCCGAACGGGCCTGCATTCTGCGCCCCAGTCTGACCGGCATTCTGACCCGGCTGGAGCGCGACGGACTGGTATCACGCCTTAAACCGGTGAACGATCAGCGCAAGCTGGTGGCCGCACTGACCCCGGAAGGGCTGGCGCTGTACAATAAAGCCCGGCTGGAAATTGATGAAGGTTACCGTCAGATTGAGCAGCAGTTTGGCAAAGACAGGATGATCCAGCTGCAGCAGCTGCTGGATACGTTTAACCAGCTACAGCCCTGACCAGCGGCGGGCAACGTCGAAAAGCGCTTGCGCTGACTGCGTTCTTTTGCGGCGGCAGCGGCCATGCTGAGGGCGCAGGCGTCACTGCGCGGCGGAGCACTAAAGTAAGCGGATCGGGGTGGCAGTAAAACGCTTTTGAGCGGAGGTGATGCGTCACCCCCTTCTTTCCGACGGGGGTGACTTTTTTTACGCGATTACTTCACGCAGCTGTCGCACTGATTGTGGATCTGCTGAAAGAAGTCGTTACCTTTATCATCGACCAGAATAAAGGCAGGGAAGTTTTCGACTTCAATTTTCCAGATCGCTTCCATGCCCAGCTCAGGGTACTCAACACATTCCAGACTTTTGATGCTCTGCTGCGCCAGCACCGCAGCCGGACCGCCGATACTGCCGAGGTAGAAGCCGCCGTGTTTCTGGCAGGCATCCGTTACCTGCTGACTGCGGTTGCCCTTCGCCAGCATAATCATACTGCCGCCGTTGGCCTGCAGCAGGTCAACGTAAGAGTCCATGCGTCCGGCGGTGGTCGGCCCCAGCGAGCCGGAGGCATAGCCTTCCGGCGTTTTGGCCGGACCCGCATAGTACACCGGGTGATCCTTAATGTACTGCGGCAGCCCTTCGCCGTTATCAATTCGTTCTTTCAGCTTGGCGTGGGCGATATCGCGCCCGACGATAATGGTGCCGCTGAGTGAAAGGCGGGTCGATACCGGATACTCAGACAGCTGGGCGAGGATCTCCTTCATGGGGCGGTTCAGATCCACCTGCACCACATCGCCCTCGCCCTGCTGGCGCAGTTCTTCTGGTATATACTGGCCCGGATTCTGCTCCATCTTCTCAATCCAGATACCGTCGCGGTTGATTTTCGCCTTGATATTACGGTCGGCAGAGCAGGATACCGCCATTGCCACCGGGCAGGATGCGCCGTGGCGCGGCAGGCGGATCACGCGGATATCGTGGGCGAAGTATTTACCGCCAAACTGCGCACCCAGTCCCAGCTGCTGCGCCGCCAGCAGCAGCTCCTGCTCCAGCGCCACATCGCGAAACGCCTGGCCGTGCTCGTTGCCTTCGGTGGGCAGCTGGTCGTAATAGTGGGTCGAGGCCAGCTTCACGGTTTTCAGCGTGCTGTCGGCCGACGTGCCGCCAATCACAAAGGCAATATGGTACGGCGGGCAGGCCGCCGTACCCAGGCTGCGCATTTTCTCGGTGAGGAAGTTTTTCAGTTTACCAGGCGTCAGCAGGGCTTTGGTTTCCTGATAGAGGTAGGTTTTATTGGCCGAACCGCCGCCTTTGGCCATGCACAGGAATTTGTATTCATCGCCGTCAACGCTGTAGAGGTCAATCTGCGCCGGCAGGTTGGTACCGGTGTTGACCTCACTGTACATATCCAGCGCGGCATTCTGCGAATAGCGCAGGTTGTCTTCGGTATAGGTGTTGTACACCCCCTGCGCCAGCGCGGCTTCATCGCCGCCGCCGGTCCACACGCGCTGTCCTTTTTTACCCATAATAATCGCCGTACCGGTGTCCTGACAGGTCGGCAGAATGCCCTTGGCGGCAATTTCGGAGTTGCGCAAAAACTGCAGTGCCACGTAGCGGTCATTCTGGCTGGCTTCCGGATCGGCCAGCATCGCGGCCACCTGGCGCTGGTGCGCCGGGCGCAGCATAAAGGAGGCGTCGTGGAATGCGTGCTGCGCCAGCAGCGTCAGGGCCTGCGGCTCCACTTTTAAAATCGACTGGCCGTCGAATTCACTGACGGAAACGTGATCGCGGGTGAGCAGATAGTATTCGGTATCCTCTTTGGCAAGAGGGAACGGGGTCTGATAATGGAACGGTTTTTTCGACATTTTGCTCTCACTTAATGATAAGTAGCCACGCAACATCGCTGAACCACCGGCAACGTCACTGGCGATATTTCATTATGGTTTTTTTCTCTGGCCGGCCCGGGGAAATGCGGGGCCGGCAGGTTTACGGAGGATGTTATAGGGAGTTGGGGATAATAACCATGACTTCTGTGCCAGATCAGAACATCATCACCATCCACGGATAGCCGATCAGCATCAGCGCGCACAGGAAGAATAGCCCGAAAATGGTTCCCATCCGCCAGTAGTCTTTGGTGGGCAGATAGCCACTACCGTAGTAAATCGGACTGGGTCCGGTACCGTACGGGGTGATAATGCCCATCACGCCGAGTGAGGTACACATCATCAGGCAGAACACCGGCATATTGATCCCCGGAATAGAGGCGGCAATGGTCAGCATCGCGGTGGTATGCGCGGTGGTGCTGGCAAACAGATAGTGCAGCAGATAGAAGGCGATCATCAGTACCACCGCCGAGACCTGCGGATCGTAGCCGTGGAGCAGCAGGCCGCCCTGCTTACCCAGCCAGGCAATAAAGCCCACGCGCGCCAGACCGTCGGCCAGCGCCACCAGCGTGGCAAACCAGGCGAAGGTGTTCCACGCCGGTTTGTTGCTGGTGATATCATGCCAGTTCAGCACCCCGGTCCACAGCATCAGCACCACCACCAGCAGCGCGGCCATCGCCGGTTCAATCCAGGCCGTGGCGAAGATCCACATCAGCAGTGCGGACACCACAAACACCAGCAGCAGGATTTCATTGCGCGACAGTTTGCCAAGCTTTTCCAGTTCGCTGGTGGCCCAGCGCGGCACTTCATCGTTGAATTTTACCTCCGGCGGATAGAGCCAGTAAGCCATCAGCGGCATGGTCAGCAGCAGCAGTACGCCCAGCGGCAGGAAAGCGATAAACCACATGCCCTAGGAGATATCAAAACCGATAACGCTTTTCACCAGCGCCAACAGGTTCGGCGCCAGCGCGGAGAGGAACATCGAGCTGGTGATACAGGCTGCGGTGATCGCCACCCACATCAGATAGGAACCGATCTTACGCGCGCTGGGGTCGCTGGGTTTGGAGCCGTACAGCGGCGGCAGGTTGGCGATAATCGGATAGATGGTGCCACCGCTGCGCGCGGTGTTGGATGGCGTAAACGGGGCCAACAGCAGATCGGCGAAGGTAATGGCATAGCCCAGCGTCAGGCTGCGGCGGCCAAGACCAAAGGCTCCAAGGCCATTCTGCAGATCTATCACGGTGGCCGCATGGTGGAACCGGAGCTGATCGGCGGAAAAACGCCGGTAGCGCCAAGCGCGATTGCCGCCCCCCGTGAAGGCACAACGACCCCACAGGCGCTGACGGCGGAAGAAGTGGAGGTGATGATCACCAAATTCGGCGATGCGGTAAACCGGGCAATTAAAGCCGGGTTTGACGGCGTGGAGCTGCACGGTGCGAATACCTATCTGATCCAGCAGTTCTATTCACCCAACTCCAACCGGCGCGACGATAAATGGGGCGGCAGCCGCGATAATCGCACCCGCTTCCCACAGGAAGTGCTGGAGATCACTCATAAAATGGTGCAGCGCTTCGCCGACTCCACGTTTATTATCGGCTATCGCTTCTCGCCGGAAGAGCTGGAAGTACCGGGCATCCGCTTTGACGATACCCTGTACCTGCTGGAGAAGCTGGCGGCGCGCGGCATAGATTACGTACATTTCTCCGTCGGCCAGCTGCTGCGCCCGTCTATCGTTGACCGCGACGATCCCACACCGCTGATCACCAAATACCTCGCCGCCCGTACGGCGACCCTGGCAAAGGTGCCGGTCATCGGCGTGGGCGGTGTGCTGAATAAAGCTGACGCCGAACTGGCGCTGGAGAAAGGCTTCGATCTGGTGGCGGTGGGTAAAGCCTGCATCGCCTGTCCGGACTGGGCCGATCGCATCATTAAAAACGAGCAGCTTGAGCTGTTTATTAACAGCACCCAGCGGGAAGCGCTGAACATTCCTGAACCGCTGTGGCGATTCTCGCTGGTGGATGCGATGATCCGCGATGTCAGCTCCGGCGGTCGGAAGTACAAAGCCGGGGTGTATCAGGAGAAAGTGGAAGCCGAAGTGCTGAAGCTGAAGATCAACGTCACGCTGGATACCGACCGTATTACCGATATCGCGATGGTGGCGGATGACTCGCTTGATGTGGACTTCACCACCACCTTTGAGAAGCTGCGCACCCGCATGCTGGTAGCCAACAGTCCCTACGTGGATGCCATCACCGGAGCCACCACTCAGAGTGAGGCGCTGAAAAAGGCCGTCTCCCGCGCAATAACCACCTCCAGTAAAGAACACGTGATCGAAGAAGACGGTAACCCGCAGGCGCCGCAGAGCTACGACGTGGTGGTGATCGGCAGCGGCGGTGCTGGTCTGGCGGCGGCGATCCAGGCCAGCGACGCCGGTGCGCACGTGGTCATTATTGAGAAGATGCCAACCATCGGCGGCAACACCATTAAAGCCTCGGTGGGGATGAACGCGGTGGAAACCCACTATCAGCAGTTGAAAGGTATTGAGGACAGCAAAACGCTGTTCTATGACGAAACGCTGAAAGGCGGCAAATTCAAAAACAACCCGGTGCTGCTGAAAGAGTTTGTCGAGCGGGCGCCGGGGGCGATTGAATGGCTGAAGGACAACAACATTGAACTCAGCGACATCAGGGAGCGATTCAGGGAGAAAATCATGAACGCCATACCATTCACAATCCATCCAGATGCCTTTATCCATGACTGCCTGACCAGTATTACCCATTATATCCCCGGCGCTACCGCCGCGTTTTATCTCGTAGACAGCCAGCTGACACCTGAACATCACCTCCTGAGCGGCATCGACCCGCAAATGCATCAGGATTACATAGCGTCGTTCATGCCGATAGATCCGCTGCATCCCCGACGCTTCAATCATCTGCCGGTCACCCTGGCGCGACTGGAAGAGTCGAGCCGCACCACCGATTTCTATCGCCGGTTCATGCAGCCCAACGGTATTAGCGACATGGTCGAAGTCTATATTCGGCAGCGTAAGCGTATAGTCGCTGGCCTGTCGCTGATGCGCGATCGCGCGTTCACCCTGGCGGAGCGCCTGAAAATGCGCGCATCCCTACCGCTACTGGCCCTGGCGACCGAAGAGTTGATTCCCTGTGAACAGCAGTGTCGGCTGACGCCAAAAGAACGGCAAATCGTTGAGATGGTCCGGGAGGGTTCCTGCAATAAGCGCATCGCGCTGCGGCTGGATATTTCGCTGTCCACGGTCAAGACCCATCTGCGGAATATCTTCGCCAAAACCAATGCAAACAGCCGCGCCGAACTGCTCTCCTGTTTGGGGATGGCCTGCGACCGCGATTATCTGCTGTAATACGGGCGATGCGATCATCGCCCGGGGGGAAGATTAATAGCGCATCATCACCGATTTCAGACGCGTATAGTCGTTAATAAATGCACTACCAAACTCGCGCCCGTTACCGGAGCTTTTAATTCCACCAAACGGCAGCGACGGATCGAGGAAGGTATGCATATTGATCCAGACAATGCCGGCCTGGATACGCTCGCTGTAGCGAATGGCCTTATTGAGATTATGCGTCCAGACGCTGGCGGCCAGACCGAACGGCGAGTTATTAATCTGCTGAAGTGCCTTTTCCTCATCGTCATAGGCAAGGAACGAACCGACCGGGCCGAAGGTTTCCTCACGCATCAGCGTAGAGTTTTCACTGTGTACTTTCACCACCGTCGGCAGGAAATAGTAACCGGGACGATCCGGCGAATATCCGCCGTAGAGGATCTCATCGCCATTCTCTTTTGCCCGGGCAACCATCTTCTGAATTTTCTCCAGATGGGCCTTGTTGGCCAGCGGTCCGATCTGGCACTCTTCGTCGAGCGGGGAAGCCACATTCAGCTGAGAAAGCCGCTGGATCAGGACGCTAAGGACTTCGTCCATTTTCTCTGCAGGCAGGTAGAAACGCTCCGCCGACGCGCAGATTTGCCCCTGGTTCACATAGCCCGCCTCCATGATGCCATCGACCATTTCACTCACCGACATATCCGCCAGAAACAGTGCGGCATTTTTACCTCCGAGCTCCAGGGTCGCCGGCTTCGCCAGCGCGCTGGCGGCGTTACCTACCGCACGGCCGGTCGGCACCGAACCGGTAAAGGTTACTTTGGCACAGAACGGGTGTTCGATAAGCAGGGGTCCCAGCAATCCGCCGTTGCCGTTGAGAACATTAATTGTGCCCGGAGGGAAGCCAACGTCTGCGGCCAGCTGTGCCACCCGCAGCATGGTCAGCGGGGTAAATTCACTGGGCTTCAGCACCACGGTACAGCCACAAACCAGTGCCGCCGCCATCTTCCAGATGGCAATCATGATTGAGAAGTTCCAGGGAATAATACCCACCACCACGCCCAGCGGTTCACGCTGAGTGAATCCCCGATATTTTTCTCCGTTGAATGACGGCAGGGAAATCTCGGTCGTTTCGCCGTAAATTTTTCCGGCCCATCCGGCAAAGTAACGTAAAAACGCGACCGCCTGATCCACTTCTAGGCCGCGAGACAGCGCAATGGTTTTCCCGGAACACAGCGTTTCTATCTGCGCCAGCTCTTCCCGATGCTGTTCCATCGCATCGGCAAGTTTCAGTATCAGATTCCCCCGCGCCAGCACCGGCATATCCGCCCAGCTGCCGCGAAAAGCCTGCTGAGCCGCCGCCATGGCCGCTGAAACATCTTCCGCACAGCCGTCGTGAACGCGTGCCACTTCCTGCCCGGTAGCAGGATTAATCACCGGGCGCAGAGCACCTCCCCCCGGCTGGCTCACTCCATTAATAAAATGGCCGTGATCGCGTTGTAAAAATGCGCTCACCGCCGCCAGCTGTTTTACCTGAGTCATACAAAGCCCCTGTTTAAGAGAGTGAATCCGTTCTCGTCAGGTGTCAAATAACCCCATGACCGCTGGATTTACCACACTATCAATCTGCGTCATCTACAGGGTCTTCTGTTTGAGCTTGTGTGCTTTCGTTAATGACCGTGGCCAGATCGGAACGACAAATAACATTTAAGACGGTGAGAGTTGGCGCTGAATAGCTGAGAGTGTGCGGCGGCGAATGATACCGCTGGCCGTGCGGATCAGCAGCCAGTATGGCAGCAGCTTCAGCCGGGTGAAGGTATGCAAACCAAAGGCAGCCTGCGGCTCGCGAGCTTTATCCCCGTGGAAGAGCTTGCCCGGCAGCTCACGCAAAATCATAAAAGCGTTAGAGAGGATCGCCACGCATATCATACGCGGCAATGGCATCAAGGATAAGCTCTGCGCTGGCACGAACTGATGACATTCTTGGAAATTATAGCCCGGTAAAAACGGCGTTCTGCTGTCTGAATATCGACTTTCTTTCTCACTGATATAGCCAAATATACGCATTATCGATTCCTTACAGAGTGGGGTTGAGGATAGTACGTAAAATGCAAAAAAATAAGCGCCGCTTAAAAAGCGGCGCCCGATAAGAAAGTGCATATCAATGATAGCTGATGGTGGTCCCAATCAGGCTATTCGGTTCCGTATACGCTGCGGTACGAATCGCTCTGGCGGGGACGGCGGTGGTCTTGCCCGACAGCTGGGTCGTCAGTGCAACCAGCGTGGTGCTGCCGGTGACAAAACTGGTAGTTGAAGGCTGTTGCACCGTGGTCAGATAACCCTCTGTTTGTGCTGCCAGGCTGGCACCGGAAACCGTGCTCAGGATGACTGCAACAAGGGCGGTTTTGAGAATGTTCATCATGTCCCCTTGATGCCTTTTCCTGTGATAAATGAATTACTGATAGATAACCGCTGTGCCGTGCAGCTTGTTATCGCCGGAGGTAGAAGTGATTCGGAAAGATTTCGCGCCTGCCTGTTCAGCTTTCACCGCCAGTTTCGCTTCCAGTGAAGAAAGATTTGACGCGCCGCCTGCAGAAATCACCCCCATCTGTTGCTGCTGCTGAGGCGCACTGTTAACCAGATCGGCGGCAAAGCCGGTGAAAGAGACGGAAGCCAGAGCGATTGCAACGATGGTCATTTTAATGGTTTTCATAATATTTACTCTCGATTTTGTGCTGTTCGGTTAGTTGGCGTCGTTATTAATTAACGATCAATAATTAAATATTATCTTCCGTCGTGCGCATCGTCAACATCATTTTATTAACGATCGATAATTTAACAGCTAATTCATTGAATTTACTATTTTTATAGTTATCACTTTTTTGCAAAACGGCAGGCGAAATCTGCCATTACGTACCGCTCGACACGAGCTACCAATGTTTTTATACTGATTGATAATTTAATCATTTGTGCGGTAATGCTAAGCGAGGAACCATGACAACGACTGAGCAGGACGCGGCAACACGTAAAGGCCGGGGACGGCCTAAAACCTTTAACCGGGAAGCGGCGCTGGATATCGCGCTGGAACTTTTCTGGCGTCACGGCTATGAAGCCACCTCCCTTGCCGATCTGGTAGCGGCAACCGGCGCAAAAGCGCCAACGCTGTATGCTGAATTTACCAATAAAGAAGGGCTTTTCCGCGCGGCGGTGGATCGCTATACCGAGAAGTTCGCCAGCAAAAGCGCCGCGGCGCTCTCCTGCCCCGACAGCTGTGTTGCCGGCGGCATAGAGAACTACTTCCGCTCAACGGCAACCTGTTTTACCGACAGTGAAAAGCCGGGCGGTTGCTTCTTTATCTGCACGTCAACCGGCCTTTCCGCCAGCTCCGAAGACGTGGCGAAAATGCTGCGCAGGCGGCACGATAACCAGGAACAAAACCTGCTGGAGTTTCTGCTGGACCGTCAGGCCGCCGGGGAACTGGACGCGCGTACCAACGTAGAAGCGATTGCCGCCTGGCTGGGTTGCCTGTTACAGGGGATGTCCGTGCGCGCCCGTGAAGGCGCGACGGAAGCGGAGCTGAACGCGCTGGTGGATACCCTGATGCTACAGTGGCCAGTGCTCAGCAGGCTGGGCGTGGATTAACGCGCCGGGCGCTCCAGCCCTAAATGACCGCGCAGCGTATCGGCCTGGTACGCGGTGCGGAACATGCCCCTTTCCTGCAGCAGCGGCACCACGTCGTTGAAGAAGGCATCCGAGGCTTCAGGTATCCACGGCGGCATCACCACAAAACCATCTACCGCTCGCTGCTGATAGCACTCGGCGATCCGCGCCGCCAGCGACTGGGCGGTTCCCGCCACGATAAAGCCCGAACCCGCCACCCATTTGGTAAACTGCCGCACGGTTATCCCCTGCTCTCTCGCATGGCTCAGCATTAGTGCGAAGCGCTCTTTTCGCGCCAGCTGGCCGACGATATCCGGCATCGGACCATCGAGATCGTGCTGCGCCCAGTCATAGTTCATGGTGTTCGAGAGATGGGTCAGCGTTGCCAGCAGATCGTCCGCCTCCTTCTGCGTGCGCCCAATCACCGGCTGTAAGCCGGGCAGGATCTTCAGGCTGTCGGGCGTTCGGCCATGGGCCACCACCCGCGCTTTGACCGCCGCGTACCAGGCCTGCGCCACAGCCAGATCGGGCTTTTCGGCCGCAAACACCGCATCCGCCGTGCGTGCCGCCAGCTCCATACGGTCCCAATCCCCCGGCCTGAAACGTCACCGGATGCCCCTGCGGCGGGCGCGAAATATTCAGCGGCCCGCGGCTGCTGAACCAGTCGTTATCGATGCCGGCATAACGAATCCGGCTGCCGTCGGCATAAATGCCGTTTTCACGATCGCCGATAATCGACACCACTTCGCCACGCCGGACGCTGAAACTGATATTGTTAAGCGACTGATAATTCTTGAATTTTTTATTTAATCCGCTGATTTTAATCATTACCGCCCCGCTAAAAAATCACTTTGGGGCAGTGTAACGTTGCAAAAAATCGCAGACGAATGCTTAAGAATTATAAGGTTAGTTATTATTCGCTGAAGAAAGCCGCATGGGAAATGGCCCCCCAGGGGAGGCCGTGAGGATTAAGGGCGTTTAGCGCGTTCGGCGGTGACCTGCTGCGCGATACGATCGCCAATACTGCTATCGATATTGCGCCAGTACTCGAAGGCGCGGGACAGCACCGGCTCCTCTACGCCGTTCAGCAGATGTCCGCTGACGTTATCCACCAGCCGCTGGCGGGCGGCATCGTCCATTACCTGATTGATCAACGTATTGGCCTGGCCGTAATCATCATCGTCACGATGCAGGCTGTACGGTGCGTGCACCATCTCACCGCTGGCGTGCCAGGTGGAATCCGTCGGATAACGCTTGCCGTCGGCAACCGGGCCGCCTTTGGAGTTCGGGGTATAAACCGGATCGGATACCGGATTCATCCGCATCGCGCCGTCCTTGCTGTAGCTGTTCACCGACGAATGCGGCGCGTTTACCGGGATCTGCTTGTAGTTCACCCCCAGCCGCGCGCGGTGCGCATCGGCGTAGGCAAACATGCGGCCAATCAGCATTTTGTCCGGGCTGATGCCGATGCCCGGCACCAGATTGTTCGGCTCGAAGGCCGCCTGTTCAATCTGCGCATGATTATCGGTCGGATTTCGGTCGAGCGTCAGTTTTCCGACTCTAATCAGCGGGTAATCCGCATGCGGCCACACTTTGGTCAGGTCGAACGGGTTAAAACGATAATTATCCGCCTCGGCGAACGGCATAATCTGCATATACAGCGTCCAGCTCGGGTACTCTCCACGCTTAATTGCCTGATACAGATCGCGGGTATGATAATCACCGTCCTGCCCGGCCAGCAGATCGGCTTCCTGCTGATGCAGACACTCCACGCCCTGATCGGTTTTGAAGTGGTATTTCACCCAAAACTTCTCGCCCTGCGCGTTCACCCACATATAGGTGTGGCTGGAAAAGCCATCCATATGCCGCCAGCTTTTCGGGATACCACGATCGCCCATCAGCCAGGTGACCTGGTGCGCCGATTCCGGCGACAGGGTCCAGAAATCCCACTGCATATCGTGATCGCGCAGATTGTTATCGGCACGGCGCTTCTGCGAACGGATAAAATGCTGGAACTTCAGCGGATCGCGGATAAAGAACACCGGGGTATTGTTCCCCACCATGTCGTAATTGCCTTCGCTGGTGTAGAACTTGATGGCGAAGCCGCGCGGATCGCGCCAGGTGTCCGGGCTGCCCCGCTCGCCGGCTACCGTGGAAAAGCGCATCACCACCTCGGTTTTTACCCCGGGCTGGAACAGTGCGGCTTTGGTATAGCGGCTGATATCATCCGTCACCTCAAAATGACCAAACGCCCCGCTTCCTTTGGCATGGGGCTGGCGCTCGGGGATACGCTCGCGGTTAAAATTGGCCATCTGTTCAATCAGGTAGTGGTCATGCAGCAGCAGCGGCCCATCCGGGCCAACTGAGAGAGAGTATTCATCGCTGGCAACCGGATTACCGGCATCGTTGGTGGTAGGTTTACGTTTATCATTGCTCATCGCTGTCTCTCCGACATTGTTATGGAGTCCAGCGATTAAGGGTAGACCATACACGCAAATAAGGTGTGCCTTTAGTGTTTAACGACACGAGGCCTGAACAGGCCACAATTGCTGTGACCTGACTTCATTTTAAAGATGAAACGCAACGCGCTTACCGGATGGAAGCTCAACATCCAGACTTAACTTACCGCCCATCGCTTCAATCCAGCATACTGAATACGGAGTTCTTTTATATTCTTATAGCGCGATCCCTTAACCGTATCGGCATAAGGCCGTGAAAATGAGGGGCCAAAAGTTCTCAGACGAATCAGATCGGCTAACACTTTTCCTGTAAACCGAGTTCCTGATCATGTAACCAGCGATCGAATAACGGCCCCAGTATTACCGTCCACATTCCCTTGTTCCTTGTATGTCCTCTTATAAGCTATAGATTATGAATTGCAGTTCAGGAACTGCAATTCATAATTTCAAGGGAAATGCACATAGCCAATACAGACAGTCAGTCGGATGTAGCAAATTTTTATTAAGTAACATCAACTCGAAATTGAAACCAATTAGAAAACACATAGAGAGGTCGGGAGGAAAATCCATTTTACTTCCATAAAAAACCCCGAAACAGAGGACTGTTTCGGGGTTTTACGCTGCGATAAATCAGTTATTAACCGGGATCACCGCGCCTTGGTATTTGGTACGAATCCAGTCCTGGATCTGTTTAGAGTGCAGCACGGTTACCAGCGCTTTGATGTCCGGCTTGTTCTCGTCACCGCGATGCACGGTAATGATGTTGGCATACGGGTTGTTCTCGCCGCTTTCCACCGCAATCGGGTCTTTCACCGGGTCCAGACCGGCGTCAATCGCGTAGTTAGCGTTGATCACCACCGCGTCGCCTTCGTCGTTGTTGTACATCTGCGGCAGCAGCGCACCCTCAACGTTCGGCAGGAACATCAGGTGTTTCGGGTTTTCCACGATGTCGCTGATGCGCGCATTCACCTTGTTCACGCCCGGCTTCAGCTTAATCACGCCCTCTTTCTCGAAGATGGACAGGATACGGCCCTCTTCCGCCACCGCATCACGCATGATCACTTTGCCGTTCTCCGGCAGCTCTTTCAGCGATTTGAACTTCTTCGAGTAGATACCGATAGGCTCAATGTGAATCGCACCGGCACTGACGAAATCATAGGTCTTATCACCGGCGTGATCTTTCAGCACGCTGTTCAGATACGGGATGTGCTGGAAATAGTTGGCATCGATATCGCGGCTGGCCAGCGCGGTGTTCGGCAGAATGTAGTCCTGGAACGGTTTGATTTCCAGATCGATACCCTGCTTCGCCAGAATCGGCTTTGCCTGCTCCAGAATTTCCGCGTGCGGTACGTTAGACGCCCCAACGGTCAGCGTGTCTGCCCATGCGCTCAGGCTCAGGGCACCCAGGGTTGCTGCAGCCAGCAGCGTCAGTGTTTTTTTCATTTTGGATTTTCCTAAAAGTTAACGTTTGTCGAGCCGTGTCGTGAGCACATCACCTAAAAACTGGATGATAAAAACAATCACCAGAATCATTACCGTCGCCACCAGCGTCACATCGCCGTGGTTACGTTGAAAACCTTCCAGATACGCCAGGTTACCGAGGCCACCGGCACCGATCACCCCGGCCATCGCGCTGTAGCTGACCAGTGCAATTAACGTTACGGTGATGCCGGACACCAGCGCCGGTGAGGACTCCGGCAGCAGCACGCGGAAAATCAGCGTACTCAGCTTCGCGCCCATCGAGCGGGAAGCCTCAATCACCCCTTTGTCCACTTCGCGCAGGCCGATCTCAACCAGACGGGCGTAGAACGGAGCCGCGCCGACAATCAGCGCGGGCAACGCGGCGTTAGCACCGAGGATGGTACCAATCAGCGTTTTGGTGAACGGAATAAGCAGCACAATCAAAATAATGAACGGAATGGAGCGGAACACATTCACCAGGATGGAAATCGCACCGTACACCGCGCGGTTCTGGAACAGTCCGCCGCGCGCGGTCAGGAATAGCGCCAGGCCGAGCAGAATCCCCAGCACAAAGGTCGCCAGACCCGAGAGCGCGGTCATATAGAGTGTTTCGCCGGTGGCGGCCCACAGCTGGTCAACTTTCAGGTGCGGAAACAGGGACTCAAACATTTTTCACCACCTCGGTTGAAATTGCATGGGCGTGCAGATCGGCCAGAATGTTCTCCAGCTGGGTGCCGCTGGTCGGAACCTGTAGCCACAGCTCACCAAATGTGCCGTTGGCGGTCTGGGTCATTTTTCCGTGCAGGATATTGAACGGCAGCGCGTACTTCAGCGTCAGTTCACCGACGATAGGCTGGCGGGTGCTCTGGCCGACAAAGGTCAGCTTCAGTACCGCACCCGCCGCCGCGTCCACCAGATCGGCGTTAAACGGCGTATCGGCGCTGCTGTATTCGGTGGTCTGCTTCACAAACTGGCGGGTAATCGGCTGCTGCGGGTGGGTAAACACCGACAGCACTTCGCCCTCTTCCACGATGCGCCCGTCTTCCATCACCGCCACGCGGTGGCAGATCTTGCGCACCACGTGCATTTCATGAGTGATCAGCACGATAGTCAGCTTGAGCTGGCGATTAATATCCAGCAGCAGATCGAGGATCGCGTCGGTGGTTTGCGGGTCGAGCGCCGAGGTGGCTTCGTCACACAGCAGCACGTCCGGGCTATTGGCCAGCGCGCGGGCGATCCCCACGCGCTGCTTCTGTCCGCCACTCAGCTGCGAGGGGTAGACCTGTTCTTTACCGTTCAGCCCGACCAGCTCAATCAGCTCCTGCACCCGGCGCTGGATCGCCGCTTTAGGCGCACCGGCAATTTGCAGCGAGAAAGCAATATTTTCGCTGACGGTGCGCGACCACAGCAGATTGAAATGCTGAAACACCATGCTGATTTTCAGCCGCGCCTGGCGCAGCGCTTCACCGCTGGCCTGAGCAATATCCTGCCCGGCAACAACGACGCTGCCAGAGGTGGGTTTTTCCAGACCGTTCAGCAGGCGGATCAGCGTACTTTTTCCCGCGCCGCTGTAGCCAATAATGCCGTAAATCTGTCCCTGTTCTACCTGCAGATTGACGTTGTCAACGGCGGTAACCGGCCCCGATCGGGCGTGGAATATTTTAGAAACATTGCGTAAAACGATCATCTGTTGCCTGTTTTCTGCCGTCGTATCAGCGAAATATGCTGATTAATTAAACTGATTCTTATTTGTGAATTATCGATAGCACTAATTGCCTGGTGATATTAAGCAGCAGGGAAACTATTGGAAACGACTGAAATGATATGCCTTATAACAAAATAGAATAAATGCTGCATTATGGATTACTTTATTAGCATCGATGTCGGTACCTCAAAAACCAAATCGGTACTGTTTGATGCCCGCTTTAACCAGCTGGAAGTCGCCTCTGTCAGCAACCGCACGCTGACTCCCGCCCCCGGTGACCAGGAGCAGCAGATGGAGGCGCTGTGGCAGAGCGTGGTCAGCACGCTGAAAACGCTCTCCGCATCGCCGCTCCTGGCGGAAGGGTCGCTGCGCGGTATCGGGCTGTCCGGCCAGGGCGAAGGCGCGTGGCTGATCGATAAACAGGGCCAGCCGCTGCGCGATGCGCTGCTGTGGAGCGACACCCGCGCAGCGTCCTCCATTCGCGAACTCTCCGCGCGTGACGGGCTGGAGGAGACGCTTTTTGAGCTTTGCGGCAGCCGCCTGCTGCCCTGCAACAGCAGCCTGCAGCTGCGCTGGCTGCAGAAGCATCAGCCGGAGCGGCTTGAAGATGCACAGTGGTTTTTCTTCGCCAAGGACTGGATTCGTTTTCGCCTGACCGGCCGCGCCAACCTGGAGCTGACCGATGCCGGCACCTCGCTGCTGGATCTGCACCAGGGCACGCTTTCCGATACGGTGTTAACCGCGCTGGATATCGCAAACCTGCGCCCGCTGTTCCCACCGCTGCTGGCCCCGCACGATCTGGCCGGGGAGCTGAGCACCGCAGCCGCCACCGGGCTGCCCGCCGGTACGCCTGTCGCGGCCGGAGCGCTGGACGTTTCCGCCTGCGCGCTCGGCATCGGTGCGGTACACGACGGCGACGTCTTCACCCTGCTGGGCACCACCTGCCGTACAGCACCGGGAACAGGCAGGCGAAATAATCTTTTGCGCCTTCGCGGGCATTATGACGCTCCGCATCCCCGGGATGGCAGGAGAGAAGTGTATCGGCCAGCCGTGCTGGTCAGTAAGTTACTAAAAAAATATACCTTTTTTAACACTTTATTGATATAAATCAATATGTTATAAATTAGCTCCATTTTCTTTGCTTCAATGCACCACAGCCAATAACCAACCGTTATAACCCATTCCTCAATGAACTAAGCAGAAAGCCCGTAATGGCTATCTTTTTACGGTTAATCATTCTATATAGCGGTACTGCTATAAATTCGCTTTATCGCATCACTGCTATAATGTGTACTCACCCACAGCAGGATGAGCGCGAATGAAAGTAAGAACGCCAGCCGACTTTGGCATCGTTATCCGCAGTGTTCGCAGTGCGCAGGGCATCAACCAGCAGCATCTGGCCGAGATCTGTGGCACCACACAGTCGGCTATTTCCCGCCTGGAAAAAACCGGGGTGTGCCATATCGATACCCTGCTTCGCGCCTGCAAAGCATTGCATCTGCAGCTGGAGATATTTCCCCAGGCGGCAAGGCTGAGTGAAAAAAGCGTGGCCGCTGACTTGTAAATGACTTCGGCTGCTCTTATATAGAAAGGCTGATAACGGGGAATTCCCTGAAGGAGTGAAATAATGGCAACTGAATACGCAACTATCGCAGGCGGCTGTTTCTGGTGTACCGAAGCCGTGTTTAAACAGATCGCTGGCGTCGAGTCCATTGAGAGCGGCTATATTGGCGGCCATACGGTGGACCCGACCTATCGTCAGGTCTGCAATGGCGATACCGGCCATGCCGAAGCCATACGTATTGGCTTCGACCCGCAGCAGATCAGCTATGGCGATCTGCTGGATATCAGCTTTGCCACACATGACCCGACCCAGTTAAACCGTCAGGGTAACGATATCGGCACGCAGTATCGTTCTGCCATCTTCCCGACGAACCAGACTCAGGAAGACGAAGCTCGCGCAGCGATTGTCCGTGCGCAGGCCGATCACAGCGATCCTATCGTCACCACTATTGAAGATGACGCGCCATGGTATCCGGCTGAGGATTATCACCAGAATTACTGGGCTGGTGAAGGCCAGGAAAATCGTTACTGCCTGGCCGTGATCCCACCTAAGCTGCAAAAATTGCGCAAGCGATTTGCCGCTAAAACGCTCTCGGGCTGAGTCTCTACTCTGCGCCCGTAGCAGCACCCGTCAGCTTACGGCGGGTGTTACGCCACGACAACAATGCCAACCCCGCCCCCAATAGTGACAATACCCATCACCCAGCCGTACCCCGTTTGCGAACCCGCCAGCTGATAGATCTGCGTTGCGAGAGTTAAACCCAACGCACCACCGAGGTTATGCAACGTCCACGAAATTCCAATTCCCTGAGCGTGCATCTCTTCAGGCAGAGACGCCAGCGCGGCGGCAACGGATGGCCCGAGGATTGCCCCTCAGCCTGCGCCCATCAGGACAAAAGCCAGAATAATCAGCAGCAGTGAGGGCGGAGCGGAAAAATGGCTCTGTAGGGCAGCCGAGAGCGTCAGCATAACAAAGCCCGCAGCCAGTACCGGCCAGGGACCGTAGCGATCGCTGAACTTTCCTGCCAGCGGAGATATCAGTGCCATTACCAACTTCACCGGCAACAGCATCACGCCCAGCTCAGCAGCACTCAGTGAGTAAAGTTCCAGTAGCTTAAACGGCATCAGCAGGAAGGCGGAGCAGTAGAACACCGCCAGCATAACAGAGAGCCCGCACGCGCGGCGGAACAAGATATTATTGAGCACGCTGAGTTGAATCAGGGGATAGTCAGTACGACGTTCATAACGAATAAACAGCAGCAGCGATGCCAGTGAGACAGTCAGCAGCAGCAGAGAGGCCAGGCTGAATGCTCCCCAGCAGCTGGTGTACACGGACAGAAGCAGGAGCGGAACCAGCCCGCCGTTCAGCAGCAACCAGCCCGTATAATCCATGCCGGGATCGTCGGCATTGCGCGTCACGGCTATTTTTCCCCGGCAGCAAAAATAGCTGAACGCCATCAGAGGAACGTTGATCAGAAATACCGCACGCCATCCAAGCAGTTCAACCAGCACGTCCCCCGCAACCGGCCCCAGCGTCAGACCAAATCCGTTAGCGGCAAACAGCAGGCCGAGTGCCCGCCCGCGCTGAGATTCCGCGATCGACTCAACCAGTATCGCCGCCGTCGCGGTATACAGCACGGCGCAGCCGGAGCCGGCTCCCTGAAACAACCGGCTGATGACCAGCATCGGCAGGCTTGCCGCCATGCCGGCGCCCAGAGATGCCAGAGTAAACAGCAGCATGCCACCGTACAGCACTTCGCGCTTTCCATAACGATCGGCCAGCCTCGTGGCCAGAACCATACAGCAGCAGAGTGCAATAACAAACATCGTCATGACTCACTGCACACTATCAAGCCCGGCGGGGAAATGCTGCTGTATAGCTGGCAGGGCACGCGGTGTACTCGGCCAGTAAGTTTGTGCTGAATGCTCTGGCTCACGCCCTGCGTACCGAAGAGAGCGAAAATGGCGTGCGCGTCGCGACAGTGTCACCGGGCCCGACTGACACACCAATGAACCGCAAAAGCCGCGAACGAACCGGTGATTTTGCCGCTATCGATCCCCTGGCCTACAGCGCCCCGGAGTCCGTTGCTGCGGCGGTTCGTCTGGTAGTTGATGCTTCAGAAGACACTCAGATTGCAGACGTGGTTGTCAGACCACGTCGCGATAGTGCTAAACGCTAGTCAACAGAGGAGGACTTGTGAATCTGTTTAACCTCAGCCGGGAACTGAAGCGCCATATTCGCTTTAGCTACTGGAACGAACTGTGCGCTCTCAACTCTTAAAAGCCAGCCGGATATTGCCCCCCTGCTTAGCCACGACAACCTCTCAGTCAGGAGGCAGTTCCGGTTGGTTTAACTCACTTGCGTTTATCTTCTTAGATTTTCTTCCCCGGCAAAACACCTTACCAGAGATCATTAATTGGACTGACGCCGCCGAGATGGCTGTGGCGTCGGGCCCGGTTGTCGAACGCTTCAATGTGATCAAAGATATCAGCCCGGGCCAGATCCCGGGTTTTGTATATTCTTTTCCTGATGCGTTCTTTTTTCAGTGAACTGAAGAACGATTCGGCTACCGCATTATCCCGGCAGTTACCACGCCGGCTCATACTCGGGACCAGATTATTGGCCCGGCAGAACCGTTGCCAGTCGTCGCTGCCGTACTGGCTACCCTGGTCCGAGTATACGATGAGCTCGCCGTCCGGTTTACGATGCCAGACGGCCATCATCAGTGCATCCAGCGCCAGCTCACGTGAGAGTGTCAGTTTCATCGACCAGCCGACTACGTTACGGGCGAAGAGTTCGATAACCACCGCCAGATACAACCAGCCCTGCCAGGTGCGGATATAAGTCATTCCAGTGACCCAGACCTGATTGGCCCGGACGACGGTAAACTGCCGCTGTACGCGATTCGGGGCAACAACAGAAGGCCTGCCAGCGATGAGGCGTGGTGCTTTATCGCTACGCACCGCTTTGATTCCGTCAGTTCTTCGTTCTTTGAGGTTTGAGGTTTGAGGTTTGAGGTTTGAGGTTTGAGGTTTGAGGTTTGAGGTTTGAGGTTTGAGGTTTGAGG
>NZ_JBWKUK010000020.1:31847-86017 GCF_059420805.1 Erwinia sp. GW821-FHT03D09 | reverse complement strand
ACCTCTTTTTGAGAGGTTTTTTCCGGCGGTTCAGACAACTTCCTGAACCTCCAACACGCTGGCCTGTAAGCCGTTGTGCCGTCTCAGTGGTTGCGCATTATAGGGAGTTCTCGACGGCTGACAAGTGTTTATTGCAAATAAATTACCGAGCGAGCTTTTTTTCAACGAACCGCGTATTTTTACTGCAATTTGCCTGGTAATACAGCAAATTCATGGGCAAAACGGGCTACCTGCTGCCAGTCTGTGTATTCCACCTCTTTACTTGCATCCGTTTCACCACCGGTCATTCGCATAATCAGCTGAATCATGATGCGATCGAACAGCCCATAGCGTGGATATCGCAACGCACCTGCGAAAACCGCACAGCAATCAGGCTCCCACGGGGAATGCAAAAGGAACTTACGCGTATAAGCGTTGGTCTGCGGCGTACGCTTCTCTGCTTTTCTTGCCGTAAGATTTACCGAGAAAAAACCACTCTGCAGCTGCTGCAGTGAATTAAGGTGTTTTTTCACAAACTTCGCCACCTGCGGATGGAAATGTCCATAGCGAATGGATGCACCAATCAACACCCGATCGTACTGTGCCCAATCAATCTCGCCAACGTGATGAATATTGAAAACATCGCACTCCCTCTCCTTATTGAGTAAGTTTGCTATATAGAAGGCGATTTCGCGGGTCTGACCATCACGGCTGGAAAATAGAACTAGCGCTTTCATGATTACACTCTCACTTACTCACGCCAGAAGGTCGGCGTAAAAAGAACTAACAACGTAAAGACTTCAAGACGCCCAAACAGCATCGTCAAAATCAGTATCCATTTGGCGGTATCATTCATTGAAGTGAAATTATCAGCCACAACGCCCAGCCCCGGACCAAGGTTGTTCAGTGTTGCGGTTACGGCTGCAAAGGCGGAGAAATCATCAACCCCGGTTGCGATGATCGCCAGCATGCTGAGAATAAACACCAGCGCATAGGCTGAGAAAAACCCCCAGACGGCCTCCAGGATACGCTCCGGTAGCGCGCGGTTCCCAAGCTTGATGGTGTAAACCGCATTTGGGTGCACCAGTCTTTTCAGTTCACGCGACCCCTGCTTAAACAACAGAAGAATACGAATAACTTTCAGCCCGCCGCCCGTTGAACCGGCACAGCCGCCAATAAAAGCAGAACAAAGAAGCAGTACGGGCAGGAATAGTGGCCAGTGGGCAATACTGTCTGTTGTAAACCCGGCAGTTGTCGCCATGGATACCACCTGAAAGAATGCCTGATTCAGCGTCTGCATCCCGCTTTTATAAACGCCATGGAACCACAAAACGATCGTGCAGATAATGACGAGCGTTAACTGTACGCCAATAAACATGCGAAATTCGGGATCGCGCCAGTAAACCCGCAAACTACGTCCACTCAATAAAGAGAAATGCAGACCGTAATTACAGCCTGAGATCAGCAGAAAGATAGCAATAATCGTATTGATAGTTGGGCTGTTAAAATAGCCAACGCTGGCATCGTGCGTGGAAAATCCCCCAATTGCGATAGTAGCAAAGCTGTGACCTATCGCGTCAAACAGCGGCATACCGGCTACCCATAACGAAACGGCACAGGCCACGGTAAGCAATACGTAGATTAACCACAGCGTTTTGGCCGTCTCCGCAATACGCGGGCGCATTTTATTATCTTTTAACGGACCGGGCATTTCTGCGCGATAAAGCTGCATCCCCCCCACGCCAAGGATAGGCAAAATAGCAACGGCCAGGACGATGATCCCCATACCGCCGAGCCATTGCAACATCTGCCGATAAAACAGGATGGCCTTGGGCAATGAGTCCAGCCCCACCAGCGTCGTCGCGCCCGTTGTTGTCAGGCCGGAGAAGGATTCGAAGAACGCATCGGTAATTGAAAGGTTTGGCTGTTCTGCAAAAATAAACGGCATTGCACCTACACTGCCCAGTACGGTCCAGAACAGCACAACGATGAGGAATCCTTCTCGTGGTTTAAGCTCGCTTTTCTGCTTGCGGTTTGGCCACCACAGCAGGGTGCCAATCATCAGCGCCATAAAGAACGTCTGCGTAAATGCACGCCCGGCCCCATCGCGGTAAATTAAAGCCACCAGCCCGGGCACAATCATCGTGCCTGAGAACAAAATGACCAGTACACCCACTATGCGGGTAATGGCACGAAAATGCATTCTGCCGTTCCTTTCCTGACGTAATAGTTATTTAAGCGGAGCCAGCTGTAACAAACCCCGGCTGAAGTCCGACAGATTCTGAGAAAAACCCGCGACCTGTGCATGAGGTAACGCCAGAGTAAGCGTAATGTTTTGCAGAAACTCGCTATTCAGCAGTTGCCCATCAAAGCGAGCAATCATACGTTCTAAATCCCCCAACTGCGCATAGTCGCAGACCAGCAGGAAGTTCAGCATCGGGACTTTGATCTGGCGCGTTAACAGACGCAATGCCTGCTGCACACCGCCTCCATAGGCTTTGACCAGGCCGCCCATCCCAAGCTGAATACCGCCATAATAGCGCACTACAACAGCGGTAATCTCACCAATATTGTTACCCATTAGCTGTGCCAGCATCGGTTTTCCGGCAGTGCCAGAGGGTTCACCATCATCGGAAAACCCCAGCTTTTGCGAATCATCCGGCGCACCGGCCACCCATGCCCAGCAGTGATGCCGGGCCGTAGGATGCCCCTGCTTAATCTGCTGGACGAAAGCCCGAGCCGCCTCTACCCCATCCGTATGCGCCAGCAGGGTGATAAAGCGGCTTTTTTTAATTTCCTCGCTGAAGCTACAAGACTCAGCGGGGATTTCCCATGCCTCCATCAGGAAAGATGCAGATCGCGGGTCATATTTTCCACCCGATTCGCATGAATCACGACGTTATCCTCAATACGGATGCCGCCATAAGGCTTCAACGCATCAATTTTATCCCAGTCGAAGTGCTGGCTGAACTTGCCGCTGCGCCACGGCTCCATTAGGGAATCAATGAAATAAATCCCCGGCTCGATAGTGAGCACCATCCCCGGTTCCAGCATGCGCGTGCAGCGCAGGTAAGGATACTGCGCAGGTGCAGCCTGATAGGTACCACTGTCATCCTGCATAAATCCTGCGACATCATGAACCTGTAATCCCAGAGGGTGGCCTACGCCGTGCGGCATAAACGGCCCGGTAATATCCTCTTTAACCATTGCCTCGGCGCTGATCCCTTTTACCAGTTGGTGTTCAAGCAACAGACTGGCAAGGCGGAAATGCATCTGCTGATGATATTCGGTATAGCGCACACCGGCCTTCATCGTGGCGATGAGCGCCAGTTCCTCCGCATTCATATCTTTAATCAGCTGCGCATATTCGCTGCTCTCGCTGGCGGCATAAGTTCGGGTCAGATCTGCGGCATAGCCGTTATATTCAGCGCCGGCATCGATCAGGAAACTCCGTCGATGTTCAGGTACGCGATGCTCAAGTTTAGTGTAGTGCAGCACCGCAGCATGCTCATTGAGCGCAATGATGTTGTCATAGGGAACATCCGTATCGCGATGCCCCGTGGCGCTGAGATAGGCGATATTAATATCGAATTCGCTCATGCCGGACAGGAAGGCTTCTTTCGCCGCACGATGGCCGCTGACGGCAATCTTCTGCGCCTGACGCATACAGTACAGCTCATAGCTGGTCTTATAGGATCGATGGTAATGCAGGTAGTTAAGCACCCCCGCCGGATTAATCGACTCTGAGCTAAACCCCAGTTGTGTAGCGCGCGAGGCTACCGGGCCAATATAGGCAACATTTTCGCGCCCTGAAGGCAGCAGCTGCGCGATATCATTAGCATTTTTAAGGGCAACGATCTCGATTTCATCGGTCCAGAAACTCTGTGGCAACGGCTCTACGTTATGCCAGTAGTCCACCGGAGAGTAGAACCACAGTTTCGGCTTATTGACGCCATCAACCCACAGCCAGCAGTTGGGAACCTGCGTAACCGGCACCCAGGCTTTAAACTGAGGGTTAACCTTAAACGGATAGCTGTGATCGTCGAGAAACACCGTAAGAAGTTCCCCTGAATGAATCAGCATTGCATCAAGATTATGGCGCGCCAGTGCCTGCTGCGCACGCTGCTGCAGCGTTTTCACATGATCCTGATAAAGCGTTACCAGTGATTCCATTGCCCTGTCTCCGTGATGATCAAATTGTCCGCATCTTACCACAGCCTGCCAGGCCGTGCCGTTTTGCCTCAGCTGTGATCTTGTTTGCAAATCGGCAAACTCTCGTTTGCAAATAATTAACATAGCTCCCACACTCACGATCATCTGGTATGACCAGATCCCTTTATCGCAGCTCAGGAGACAGACATGCTCTACCAAGGCGAAACGCTTTCCCTCGACTGGCTGGAAGATGGCATAGCCGAACTGGTTTTTAATGCCCCAGGCTCAGTCAATAAACTGGATACCCGGACCGTGGCCAGTCTGGGAGAGGCGATTGCAGTGCTGGAACAGCAGCCGACGCTGCGTGGCGTATTGCTCAGCTCTGCAAAACCCGCCTTTATCGTTGGGGCCGATATTACGGAATTTCTCTCGCTGTTTACCGCACCGGCTGAACAGCTGGCGGAATGGCTGGCCTTTGCCAACCGTATTTTCAACCGTCTGGAAGATTTACCGGTTCCCACCGTCTCCGCTATTAATGGCTACGCGTTGGGCGGCGGCTGCGAGTGCGTGCTGGCAACTGATTTTCGCATCGCTACCGAAAACACCCGCATTGGCCTGCCGGAAACCAAGTTAGGAATCATGCCAGGCTTCGGTGGCTCAGTACGCCTGCCGCGTCTGCTGGGTGCCGATAGCGCCCTGGAAATCATTGCTGCCGGAAAAGATATCGACGCGGGCCAGGCGCTCAAAGTGGGCCTGGTTGATGCCGTTGTTGCGGAAGAAAAACTGTCTGCCGCCGCGCTGGCGGTATTGAAAGAAGCCATCTCTGGTAAACAGCCGTGGCGCGAACGTCGCCAGCCGAAGCTTGACCCGCTGAAACTGAGTAAAATTGAAGCCGCCATGAGCTTTACCACCGCCAAAGCCATGGTGATGCAAACCGCCGGCAAACACTATCCTGCACCGATAACGGCGGTTAAAACTATTGAAGCCGCTGCTAGAATGGGCCGCGATGACGCATTGAAGCTGGAAACCGCAGCATTTGTGCCGTTAGCGCGTTCCAACGAAGCCCGCGCCCTGGTGGGGATCTTCCTCAATGACCAGGCAATAAAAGCCAAAGCCAAAAAACTCACCCGTGAAACCGAAACGCCTAAGCAGGCTGCCGTTCTGGGTGCAGGAATCATGGGGGGCGGTATTGCTTACCAGTCAGCGTGGAAGGGCGTGCCGATTATCATGAAAGATATCAGCGAGAAATCCCTGCACACCGGAATGAACGAAGCCGCGAAGCTACTGAATAAACAGCTGGCGCGAGGAAAAATTGATGGTCTGAAACTGGCCGGCGTTATCGGTACCATCCAGCCAACACTGCATTACGCGGGCTTCGATCGCGTTGATATCGTCGTTGAAGCCGTTGTCGAAAATCCCAAAGTTAAAGCCGCCGTGCTGGCTGAAACGGAAGGACAAATTCGTCACGATGCAATACTGGCATCGAATACCTCCACCATCCCCATCAGCCAGCTGGCGAAATCGCTAACGCGCCCGGAAAATTTCTGCGGTATGCACTTCTTCAACCCGGTACCTCGTATGCCACTGGTTGAGGTCATTCGCGGAGAAAAAACCGCCGACAGCACAATTGCCAGCGTAGTCGCATGGGCCAGTAAAATGGGTAAAACGCCCATCGTGGTGAATGACTGCCCGGGCTTCTTCGTTAACCGCGTGCTCTTCCCCTACTTTGCCGGTTTTAGTCTGCTGCTGCGCGACGGCGCTGATTTCCGCCAGATCGATAAAGTGATGGAAAAACAGTTTGGCTGGCCGATGGGTCCATCATGGCTGCTGGACGTCGTGGGCATTGATACCGCTCACCACGCGCAAAGCGTGATGGCGGCGGGCTTCCCGCAGCGCATGAGTAAAAACTATCGCGATGCGATTGACGTCCTGTTTGATACCGGGCGTTACGGGCAGAAAAACCAGTCAGGTTTCTGGCGCTGGGAAACGGACAGCAAAGGCAAGGCGAAAAAAGTCAGCGATACCGTGACCGACGCTCTGCTGCAGGAAGTTTGCCAGCCGAAGCGCGAATTCAGCGACGGCGAAATCGTCGCCCGCATGATGATCCCGATGATCAACGAAGTTGTGCGCTGCCTGGAAGAAGGCGTTATCGCCTCACCAGCTGAGGCAGATATGGCGCTGGTCTACGGGCTGGGCTTCCCTCCTTTCCACGGCGGTGTTTTCCGCTACCTGGATACACTGGGCAGCGACCGTTTTGTCGCACAGGCCGAACCGTTTATTACGCTGGGGGCGTTGTATGAAATCCCGGACACGCTGCGCGAGAAAGCCAATAGCGCGGAAACCTGGTATCCCCTGGCAGCACCGCTAAGTGACGCAACTCTGAAAACGGCGTGAGGAAAAGAAAATGGAAAAAGTTGTTATTGTTGATGCCATCCGCACGCCAATGGGCCGTTCAAAAGGTGGTGCCTTTCGTCATGTACGTGCAGAAGATCTCTCCGCGCATCTGATGCGCAGTGTGTTAAGCCGTAATCCGGCGCTGGATGCCGCCTCACTGGATGATATCTACTGGGGCTGCGTGCAACAAACGCTGGAACAGGGATTTAATATCGCCCGCAACGCAGCGTTACTGGCGGAAATCCCGCATCGCGTTCCTGCAACAACCGTAAATCGCCTGTGCGGCTCGTCCATGCAGGCTCTGCACGATGCGGCACGAGCCATTATGGTCGGCGATGCGGCATCCTGCTTGATTGGCGGCGTGGAGCATATGGGCCATGTGCCAATGAGCCATGGCGTGGACTTCCATCCGGGTCTGAGCCGGAGTGTGGCAAAAGCCGCCGGCATGATGGGCCTGACGGCCGAGATGCTGGCTCGCCTTCACGGAATCGGACGGGAAATGCAGGATCAGTTTGCCGCGCGCTCCCATCAACGGGCCTGGGCCGCAACTCAGGCCGGGCATTTCAATAATGAGATTGTCTCCGTCTCCGGCCACGATGCCGATGGCGTCCTCAAACGTTATGACTACGATGAGGTCATCCGCCCGGATACCACGGTAGACAGTCTGGCAGCCTTACGCCCGGCGTTCGATCCGATCAACGGCACCGTCACAGCAGGCAGTTCATCTGCGCTGTCCGACGGCGCCGCCGCGATGCTGGTGATGAGCGAATCACGCAGTGCAGAACTGGGTCTGAAACCTCGGGCGCGCATTCGCGCCATGGCCGTGGTCGGCTGCGATCCATCTATCATGGGCTATGGCCCAGTACCGGCATCACAGCTGGCATTAAAACGTGCCGGACTAAACATCGATGACATTGATATCTTTGAGCTAAATGAAGCCTTTGCCGCACAAACGCTGCCGTGCATTAAAGATCTGGGGCTGCTGGATAAGCTGGATGACAAGGTGAATCTCAACGGCGGAGCTATTGCGCTGGGTCACCCACTGGGCTGCTCGGGTGCGAGAATCAGTACAACACTGCTAAATCTGCTGGAGCGCCACGATAAGCAGTTTGGCCTGGCGACCATGTGTATTGGGCTGGGTCAGGGAATCGCTACGGTACTTGAAAGGGTCTGATACGTTAGTCTGGAAGTTTCACTGTTCAATTTCCCGCCTGTCAGGGGCGGGTTTTTTACGCTAAGAGTGAACGGGGCAGGTTCACTGCCCTCTTGCATCAGAAGAAGGCAAACGCATCGCCAAACATGCGCGCTTCCTGAGCGCCACGCTCAGCACAGAAACGCTCACGGGCAATCTTCGCCATCTCAAAGCGGCCAGCAATATAGATATCGTGATCGGCCAGGCTGCCGTAATCCTGCATCACGGCGGTCAGCACCGTACCCGTACGGCCGGTGAAGCCCTCTTCCGTCTGCTCAACTACCGGTACAACTTTCAGATTCGGGTGCTTAACCGCCAGTGCGTTCAGCTCATCGAGATCGTACAGATGCTTCAGCTCACGTCCACCCCAGTAGATAGCGATATGACGGTCGGGCTGTTGGGATAGCGCCGTCAGAAGGATAGATCGTGCGTAGGAAAAACCAGTGCCACCGGCAATCAGCACCAGCGGACGATCGCCCTCTTCACGCAGCCATGCCTCACCGTGCGGAATATCAACGGTAATCTGACGCTGCTGCTGGATACGTTCCATCACCGCCATCGCATAGAGGTTCAGCTCTGATGCACCGATATGCAGCTCAATGATATCTTTTTCCATCGGCGTGGAAGCCAGAGAGAACGGACGCTTATCACGCTCGTCCATCACCACCATCAAATATTGCCCTGCGCGGAAGCTGAAATCAGCTTCCGGGATCATACGGACGCGGTACACGGTATCAGTAATCGCCTCTACCGAGGTCACTTTACAGCTTAAGGTTGTCATGCGTTCCCTCTGTCGGGTCGTCATTATCATTTGACCACCGGTGCATCAACGCGCCGGTGTATCACTCAAGATGCCTAACTCATCCCAAATTGCATCAATGCGGGCGGTAACGGCAGGATCTTTGCGGATCGGCGTTCCCCATTCACGCTGCGTTTCACCGGACCATTTATTCGTGGCATCAAGACCCATTTTGGAGCCCAGCCCGGAAACCGGTGATGCGAAATCAAGGTAATCGATCGGCGTATTTTCTACCAGTACGGTATCACGGGCAGGATCCATACGTGTAGTGATCGCCCAGATAACGTCATTCCAGTCACGTGCGTTAACATCGTCATCGCACACAATAACAAATTTGGTGTACATGAACTGCCGCAGGAATGACCATACGCCCATCATCACGCGTTTAGCGTGCCCGGCGTACTGTTTTTTGATGGTCACCACGGCCAGGCGATACGAGCATCCTTCCGGCGGTAAATAGAAGTCAACGATTTCCGGGAACTGCTTTTGCAGAATCGGCACAAAGACTTCATTCAACGCCACACCCAGCACGGCAGGCTCATCCGGCGGCCGTCCGGTATAGGTTGAATGATAAATCGCATCCTGCCGCTGGGTTATGTGGGTGATGGTAAACACCGGGAAGCTATCCACTTCATTATAGTAACCAGTGTGATCGCCATATGGCCCTTCTGGCGCCATTTCACCCGGTTCAATATACCCTTCCAACACGATTTCAGCACTGGCAGGCACTTCTAAGTCGTTAGAAATGCACTTCACAACTTCGGTTTTCGTTCCGCGCAGCAGGCCGGCAAAGGCGTATTCGGATAGCGTATCCGGCACCGGAGTGACGGCACCAAGAATGGTCGCCGGATCGGCACCCAGCGCGACGGATACCGGAAAGCGCTCACCGGGATGCTGCTGGCACCATTCCTGAAAATCAAGCGCACCGCCGCGGTGGGAGAGCCAGCGCATAATCAGCTTGTTCTTGCCGATAACCTGCTGGCGGTAGATGCCCAGGTTCTGCCGCTCTTTTAGTGGGCCACGCGTAACGGTCAGCCCCCAGGTCACCAGCGGTGCTGCATCATCCGGCCAGCATTTCATTACCGGAATCCGACTTAAATCGACCTCATCTCCCTGCCAAATCTGCTGCTGGCAGGGAGCATTACGCAGCCGTTTGGTCGGCATGTTCAGTACCTGCTTCCACTGCGGCATTTTATCGAAGAAATCACGAAAACCACGCGGCGGTTCCGGCTCTTTCAGGAAAGCCAGCAGGCGACCAACATCGCGCAGTGCTTTAACATCTTCCTGCCCCATCCCCATCGCAACGCGATCCGGCGTGCCAAACAGGTTGCACAGTACCGGCATACTGTAGCCTTTCGGGTTTTCGAACAATAATGCCGGACCGCCGGCGCGCAGCGTGCGATCGGCAATTTCGGTCATTTCCAGATCGGGGTCGATCTCATGTTTGATGCGTTTTAATTCCCCACGCTGTTCAAGCAGAGAAAGGAAGTCGCGTAAGTCGTGGTATTTCATGACTTTCCATCAATACGGTCAGTGAGTCGGCCATTATAGTGCCGATTCGGCGCTGAGGGTTAGTTTTGTTGGCAACTTTACGCCAGCGGCACTCCTCCTACGCCAATCTCTCTATATCTCTGAAGATGACTTTGCTATTCTTATCGGCCGGATAATTTAAAAGTGACGTTATGGAATCCTGGTACTTACTTTACTGCAAAAGAGGTCAGTTACTGCGCGCGAAAGAGCACCTTGAGCGCCAGGACGTGCATTGCTTCAGCCCAATGATTACGCTGGAAAAGATCGTGCGTGGAAAACGAACTCAGGTCAACGAGCCGCTGTTCCCCAACTATATGTTTATCGAGTTTAATCCTGAGTCGATTCATACCACCACCATCAGTGCTACGCGTGGCGTCAGCCATTTTGTTCGCTTTGGGAATCAGCCTGCAATCGTGCCACTGAAAGTGATCGATGCGTTGCAGAATGAGCCTGCGCTGAACAGCTTTGATGGGGGTATTGCTCAGCCGGGTGATACGGTGATTATTACGGAAGGGGCATTTGAAGGGCTACAGGCTATCTATACTGAACCCGATGGGGAAACACGCTCAATTCTATTGCTGAATTTGCTCAACAAGCAGGTTATCCGCAGCGTAGGCAACTGTCAGTTCGAGAAACTGTAGCAGTTACCCAGCCGTTAAGCGCCGCTCGATATCCGACGATCGGTGCCTCCCGCTTAATGTCGCTTATTTACAGCCGAAATATCCGACGCGCATTTTCCGCCGTCTTCTCTGCCAGCAGATGAGCATCGTCACCGCGCAGCAACGCAACCTGCTCAACAATATGCGGCAGGAAGCAGGGTTCATTACGACGCGAGGCAGGACGCGGGCGCATATCTCTTGGCAGCAGCCAGGGCGCATCGGTTTCAAGCAGCAGTCGGTCTGCCGGGATCAGCGGCACCAGCTCACGCAGCTCCAGCCCTCTTCGCTCGTCGCAAACCCATCCCGTGATACCAATTGATAAGCCCAGCGCAAGGCAATCCTCTAACTCTTGACAATTGCCGGTAAAGCAGTGCAGAACCGCTGCGGGCAGCATGGGTAACCAGGGCTCAAGGATAGAGATAAAACGGCTGTGGGCTTCCCGACAGTGGAGAAAAACGGGCAATGACAGTTCGGCGGCCAGCTCCAGCTGGGCATTGAAGGCATAGGCCTGTTGCTCAGGCTCAGAGAAATTGCGATTAAAATCAAGACCACATTCGCCAATGGCAACAACCTGCGGCATTTCAGCCAGCCTGCGCAGGGTCGTCTCTGTTTCACCTGACCATTCGCTGGCATGATGGGGATGAACACCCGCCGTTGACCAGCAGTAATCCGGATGCTGAAGCGCAAGGCTTTGCGCCTGCTGGCTCTCCAGCGCGTTGGTTCCGGTGATCAAAATGCCGTTAACGCCAGCGTCACGCGCGCGTTTCACCACCTGCTTACGGTCTTTAGCGAACTGGGTGCTGGTCAGATTTACACCAATATCAAACATAGTCTCTTCCAAACGGTAACCGCCCTGACGGGCGGTTAGAAAATAGTGTTTGTCCTGCCTGAGCAGCCGGTAGCAGAAGCTTATTGCGATTCAGTATCCTGCTCTTCATCATCGTCACCACGTTTTTGCCCGACGTAGAAACGAGAAACCAGCACGCCCACTTCGAACAGGCAGTACATCGGAACGGCTAACAACGTCTGGGAGAAAATATCCGGCGGTGTCAGTAACATTCCCACCACAAACGCGCCTACCAGTACATAAGGGCGCTTGGCCTTCAAATCTTCCGGGGTGGTCACCCCTGTCCAGCAGAGCAGAATGATGGCAATCGGCACTTCAAACGACACGCCAAACGCCATAAACAGCGTCATGACAAAGTCGAGATAGTTATTGATATCCGTCGCAATCTGTACGCCCTGCGGCGCGGTTTTTGCGAAGAAGCCAAACGCCAACGGGAAGACGATAAAATAGGCGAAAGCCATTCCAAGGTAGAATAGGAATGAACTGGAAAACAGCAGCGGCATGACCAGCCGACGCTCGTGACGGTACAGGGCCGGGGCAACAAACGCCCAGATCTGATAAAGAATAATCGGCACGGCGAGGAAAATGGACACGATTACGGTCAGCTTAATTGGCGTCAGGAATGGCGAAGCCACATCCGTCGCAATCATGCTGGCACCTGAAGGCATCTTCTCGATCAGCGGCGCAGCAACCATCTGATAAATGTCATTAGAGAAATAGATCAGACAGAGGAAAATCACCAGAACGGCGATAATGCAGTTTAACAGACGCTTACGTAACTCAATCAGATGACTGATAAGGGGCTGGGTATCTTCAACGGCCATATTTATCGTTCATCACTCGGTTGTGTGGATTTTGCGGCTACAGGAGAAGCCGTGGGAGCCACTGGTTTCTGCAGGGAAACCACGCTCTCAGTCTCTGGGATCTTTGGCGCTTTTGGTTCAGCGACAGCGACCACGGACGGTTCAGTCGGAACGTCAGCCGGCTCCGGTGCCTGGGCAGGCGCAGACGCCTGATGATCGGCTTGCGATGGTGTCGCACCGTCATGAGGAGTCTCGTTTTTCACCAACGGATTGTGAATAGTGTGCGCTTCTTCATCCGCAGCCTTCTCATTGTCGCCCAGGTAGGAACGCTTGAACGACTCTGCCGTCTGCTTCAGTTCCTCTACAGAGGCCTTCAGCTCGGGAGAAAGGCTATCCATACTGGCCTTTTCGATTTTCTTCAGGCCGTCCTGCAATTCCTGAAGCTTCAACTCCTGCGCCAGTTCGTTCTGCACGCTGGTCGCCAGCGAACGTAATGCCCGTATCCAGCCAACAACGGTTTTAACCGCTACGGGTAAACGTTGCGGTCCGAGTACTACCAGACCAATAATGAATACCAGTACCAGTTCACTAAAGCCTATGTCGAACACGGTTTATACCTTGTCGTTTTTGACGTCTTCTTTCTTCACTTCGCTATGCTGCTGCTGATTGGCCAGTTTGGCGCTAAAATCAGCATCTTCAGTGTGCGTCGTGGATTTTGCTTTATCGTCTTCATCGCTCATGGCCTTTTTAAAGCCCTTGATGGACGAACCGAGATCGGAGCCCAGCGAACGCAGTTTTTTCGTGCCGAACAGCAGGACCACCAGCACAGCGATGATCAGTAAGTGTGGAAGAGTAATGCCCATGGTTACCTCTAGATATCAATAGTTGAAGCCGGTTAAGCAGTATATAACAGCTTATCTGCCGCTGACGATGCGCAAACTGACGCAGCGGCGCAATAAACTGCCTATTTACCATTCATGACAATCATTTCGTTCTGCGCCAGCCAAGAAGCCAGGCGACGATGCCGCCCACAATCGATCCGGCTGAAAGCAGATCCCAGTCTGGGCGAAATAGCAGAATCGCCGTACCGCTCAGCAGCAGAGTAGCACCGACACCGAACAGATAGCGCGACTGGTGCTGCTTCGCTTTTTCATCCTTAAGTTCACTGACCAGACGATCGACGCTGTGCTGCAAATGCTTATGCTGGCGCAGACTGTCGTAAAACAGTTCGGGCAGCTCCGGCAGTTTTTCTGCCCAGAACGGCGCTTTTTCTTTTAGCGCCCGGATAATAGCTGGAATACCGATTTGATCTTTGATCCAGTCTTCCAGGAACGGCTTCGCCGTTTTCCACAGATCCAGCTGTGGATAAAGCTGCCTGCCCACGCCTTCAACATACAGCAACGTTTTCTGCAGTAACACCAGCTGAGGCTGAACTTCCATATTAAAACGGCGCGCGGTATTAAACAGGTTCATCAACACATGGCCAAATGAGATTTCCGCAAGAGGTTTCTCAAAAATCGGCTCACACACCGTGCGGATGGCAAACTCGAAGTCTTCCACATTGGTATCAGGTGGTACCCAACCAGAATCAACGTGCAGTTCCGCCACCTTGCGATAATCGCGGTTGAAGAAGGCAATAAAGTTTTCCGCCAGATAGCGTTTATCTTCCTTGTTGAGTGAGCCCACAATGCCGCAGTCGATGCCGATATACTGTGGGTCCTCAGGATGCTCGTAGCTGACAAAAATATTCCCCGGGTGCATATCCGCATGGAAAAAACTGTCGCGGAATACCTGGGTGAAGAACACCTGCACACCGCGCTCAGCCAGCAGCTTCATATTGACACCGTGCTGCTCAAGCGACGCTACATCCGAAATAGGAATACCGTAGATACGCTCCATGACCAGCATCGTTTCACTGCAATAGTCTGAATAGATCTCAGGAACATACAGCATATTGCTGCCGTCGAAGTTACGACGCAGCTGAATGGCATTCGCCGCTTCGCGCAGCAGGTTTAGCTCATCAAGCAGCGTTTTCTCATAGTCGGCGACCACTTCCTGCGGTCGTAAACGACGGCCATCCGGCAGCAAACGTGGAACCCAGCGCGCCATACGCTTAATCAGCTTCATATCCGCTTTGATCACCGGCAGGATATCGGGGCGAATCACCTTGATAACGATCGCTTTACCATTCTCTTTAAGCGTCGCCGTATGTACCTGAGCAACAGATGCTGATGCCAGCGGAGTGATATCAAAATCATCAAACTGACTGGAAATCGGCGCGTCTAATGACTGCTCGATCAACTTCAGAGCTTTAGCTCCGTCAAACGGCGCAACGCGATCCTGCAACATCGCTAACTGATCGGCGATCTGGCGGGGAAACAGATCGCGTCGCGTGGACATCATCTGCCCGAACTTAATCCATACCGGGCCGAGCTGCTCCAGCGCCAGGCGAAGACGTTCACCCAGCGGCAAATTCTTATGGCGATTCGGAAGCCAGAACAGGCATTTTCGCCACAGACGCAGCGGCAGGGTAATGCGCATCTTCGGGATCAGTTCATCTAAGCCATAGGTAAGGAACACGCGAATGATCAAATACAGGCGGCGTAATTCTCCGAAACTCATTTAGCCTCCCGTTTGCTCAGGCGCGCTTCCAGCGCATCGAGAGAAGCCGATAGCGCGTCAACCTCTTCAGCAAACCATGCCAGCTCCAGTGCTCCCGGGGCAACACGCCACTCTTCAGTCAGCGTTTGGGCCAGATAGCTTTGTTTACGCTGTATATCACGGCGAACGGCCTGAAAACCACGACGGGCAAACTGCGAAATACCCTGCGCGGCGATATCGCCAATCCACGGGGCGAGGTACTCTGCCGGGTCCAGCTCAGCCAGATCCATCAGCGCAGAAAACTGCTGAACCAGCTGCAGATCGCCTTCAACTTCCAGTTCTCCGCTGCGGATGAGCGCGGTCAGCTGCTGACGATCGCGAAGCTTTGGTAGCGTAGTCAGGCGAGTTTTCACCGTGCAATCGGGCTTATCAGCCCAGTCACCTATCACATCGACCTGACGATCGCTGAAGATAAAGGTCACGGACTGCTTCAGTTCAGCCAGTTCTATAGCAAGGCTTTTACCACTCAGGCGTTGACGCGCCGCTTTCAGGCCACGATCGCGATACAGAATCTGGTTAAGCGCGGTCTCCAGACTGGCAGTTAACAACGGCGTTAAAGTCATTCGCTTTCCCGATCAGAACTTAAATCCGCGGTGCAAGGCAACGATGCCGCCCGTGAGATTGTGATACGTGGTGTTTTCGAAACCGACATCCATCATCATCTGCTTAAGCGTTTCCTGGTCTGGATGCATGCGGATGGACTCTGCCAGATAGCGATAGCTGCCGGCATCTTTCGCCACCATTTCACCGATGCGCGGCAAAATGTGGAAAGAGTAGGCATCATAAGCTTTGCTTAGCGGCTCCAGCACCGGCTTGGAAAACTCCAGGACCAACAGGCGTCCGCCCGGCTTAAGGACGCGGAACATCGATGCCAGTGCCTTCTCTTTTTCCGTTACGTTACGCAGGCCAAAAGCGATGGTAATACAGTCAAAATAGTTGTCCGGGAACGGCAGGGCTTCTGCGTTGGCCTGAACATAATTAACGTTACCGATAATGCCTTTATTGCGCAGCTTTTCGCGACCGACTTTCAGCATTGAGCTGTTGATATCAGCCAGCACGACCTCGCCAGTTTCGCCAACCAGACGAGAAAACTTCGCCGTCAGATCGCCTGTACCGCCGGCTAAATCCAGCACGCGCTGCCCGCGGCGCACGCCGCTGCTGTCAATGGTAAAACGCTTCCAGATGCGGTGAATACCGAATGACATCAGATCATTCATCAGATCGTATTTGGCCGCAACGGAGTGGAAAACATCAGCAACCATGTCGGCTTTGTCGCTTTTCGCAACGGTACGGTAACCGAAGTGGGTAGTGTCCTTTGATTCATCTGCCATTTGTTTTGCCTGCTCTACAATCAAGTATTTGCCAAGTGTACCAGAGTCAGGCAGGCCAGGCACATGCCGCTCGCTTATTCATTGATTTGACGCTGCCCGCGCGTAGCGTAAACATCTGGATCGCCAGCTTCACCCCGCGGTTGCTGATTGTCGTCTTGCTCCGCAGTTTCATCATCGCCCCCTGATACCGCCTGCCCGGCCAGGAGAGGGTTAATGGGACGCTTCACCTCCACTCCCATCTGACGGAATCCTTCCGTTTGCGCAATCAGATTGCCCCGCCCTTCTGACAGTTTTTTCATCGCCTGACGGTAACTGTCCTGAGCCTTCTCAAGGTTCTGCCCGATACTGGTCATATCATCAACAAAGAGCCGCATTTTGTCATACAGCCGCCCGGCACGATCGGCGATACGCTGGGCGTGTCGGCTTTGATGTTCATAGCGCCACAGATTGTTAATCGTCCGCAGCGCAACCAGCAGCGTGGTCGGACTGACCAGCATAATGTTCTGGTTCAGAGCTTCACTAATCAACTCTGGCTGGCGGTCGATTGCCAGTAAAAAGGCCGGTTCAATCGGAATAAACATCAACACATAATCCAGCGAGCGTAAACCTGGCAATTGTTGATAATCTTTTCTGCTAAGTAAGCGAAGATGACCGCGGATCGCGGCAATATGCTCGCTGATAGCCGCTTCACGCTGTAGCTCATCTTCACTGTTAAAGTAACGCTCGTAGGCCACCAGCGTCATTTTGGCGTCAATCACTACGTCTTTACCCTGAGGCAGACGCACAATGACATCCGGCTGCATGCGACCATTCTGTTCCAGCTTGATGTTGACCTGCGTTTCATACTCATACCCTTCACGCAATCCTGATGCCTCCAACACGCGGCTCAGCACGACCTCTCCCCAGTTACCCTGAGTTTTATTGTCTCCCTTGAGCGCCTTCGTCAGGTTGAGCGCCTCCTGCGCCATACGGGCATTGAGCTGCTGTAGGTTACGTATCTCATGGGAAAGCGTATGGCGCTCACGCGCTTCCTGGCCAAAACCTTCCTGCACCTGACGACGAAATCCTTCCAGCTGTTCACGCAGCGGGGTTATCAGGCCATGCAGGCTCTGACGATTCTGCTCATCCACGCGGCGTCCGCTATTCTCAAAGATGCGATTGGCAAGGTTTTCAAACTGCGAATTCAGCCGCTGCTCGCTGTTCACCAGGAGCCGCTGTTTTTCTTCTGCCGCCATCCGCGTTTCTTCCAGCCGGATGGTCACTTCACGTAGTTCGGCTTCCTGCGCGCTGTTAATCTCCAGCTGCGTGCGCAATTCACGTGATAGCTGTTCCGCTTCTCCCCGCCAGTGATCGAACTGATGCAGTTTCTCGTGTGCGGCGGCAAGGCTACCGTGCAGCTGGCGCAGCTCCTGCTCATTTTGTCTTTGCATCACAGCCTGCTGCTCCAGCTGCTGCTGCAGGCGCTGCCGCTCGGTATCGCTCTGCTCAGCGGCCTGCTCGAGCAGTCGCCGCTCGGTTTCCTGCTTAGCAAATCGCTGCTGACCGAGAAACCAGGCAAATATCCACCCTGCCAGCATTCCCGCCAGACCAATGACGGCGGCGTAACTGATTGTTGCATCCACTCTGCACCCCTCTCATCAACGACAACAGGGGAAAAATAGAGGCACACTGTATGAATGTCCAGATAAAAAGCGCGAGGAAGAAGGATGTGTGGCGATTTAAATGCGAACTGGATAACGGCTCGAAAAAGCGGGGGTTTTGTTGCAGGAATTTCATGGCTGCGGCGGATGCCGCAGCCCAACTATTTTACGATTACAGCAGGCGGCGAGCAGCCTCAACAACGATTTTCACCGCATCGCTTTCGGTACGCTTCATGGTTTCCGCGTCAGGGATTTCCTGCTGGGTGCGGTTGACGATCACACCTGCAACCATACCGGCCCGCAGTCCCTGGCTGGCACACATGGTCAGCAGCGTAGCCGATTCCATTTCATAGTTCAGCACGCCCATCTGCTGCCACTCTTTCATTGAGCCCTGGAAGCGGCTGACAACACGACCGGAATAAGTATCGTAACGCTCCTGGCCCGGGTAGAAGGTGTCTGAAGAGGCGGTTACGCCGATATGAGTGGTGGCTCCGGCGGCTTCCGCTGCGGCAACCAGTGCAGTGGTGCAGGCAAAGTCAGCGACGGCCGGATATTCCAGCGGAGCAAAATGCAGGCTGGCACCATCAAGGCGTACGGACCCGGTCGTCACCAGCACATCCCCCACGTTGATATTCGGCTGAATCGCACCGGTGGTTCCCACACGAAGGAAGGTGCGAACGCCTAACTGCGCCAGTTCTTCCACGGCAATGGAGGTGGATGGTCCACCAATGCCCGTTGAGCAGACGATAACCGGCTTGCCGGAGAGCTCTGCACGCCAGCTGGTAAATTCACGGTGTGAAGCCAGATGGACCGGGTTATCCATCAGAGCCGCAATTTTCTTCACGCGCTCAGGGTCACCGGGCACGATCGCCATCGTGGCACCCTGAAGATCGGCCTTCGTTAAGCCAAGGTGGAAAACATCAGATTGTGCCATTTCAAACTCCTGTCACGAAAATCGGGGGATAGTTAACTGAGTGCTACTGTAAGCAAACGCGGCGCACATTTATGTGATAAAAATCGCTTATCTAAATGAAACTTACATCAATCAAAATAAAAAGTGTGATAAAAATCACACCTAAATGCTCTGTTGCCTTTTTTTGCTACAACCCACCCCGTAGATCGGGTTTATCTGGTGATAAAGAGATAGACCGTACCCAGCGAGGGTGCCAGCATTTCCTGGCTATAGTTAGCCCATCGCCTTAGTTCATGCATGGAGAGGACAATGAAAACCGAAGATAACACGACTCAAAAATTGAGCAATAATAGCTTCGCACCTGTAGTCCAGCCTGTCGCAGCCACCACCATTATTACCGATGACACAGAGATTCTTTCTGGTGAAACCTCGATCCCCACTCAGGGTGAGAATATGCCCGCTTTCCACGCCAGGCCTCGCAATGTGGCAGGACCTTTACCCGTCGTACTGGTGGTGCAGGAGATCTTCGGCGTTCATGAACATATTCGCGATATTTGCCGCCGTCTGGCCCGTGAAGGCTATCTGGCCGTCGCACCCGAACTCTACTTCCGTCAGGGGGATGCCGCTGACTATAACGACATCCCGACACTATTGAAGGAGCTGGTTAGTAAAGTGCCGGACAGTCAGGTTCTTGCCGATCTTGACCACGTGGCGAACTGGGCCTCGCGCCATGAGGGCGATATGCGTAATATGGCGATTACTGGTTTTTGCTGGGGCGGCCGCATCACCTGGCTTTACGCCGCGCATAATCCCCAACTGAAAGCGGCCGTTGCATGGTATGGCAAACTGGTCGGTGAAAAGACCATGAAGCAGCAGAAACAGCCGGTGGACGTTGCGATCGATCTTAACGCTCCGGTATTAGGACTTTATGGCGCGAAAGATGACGGTATCCCGTTAGATACGGTCGATACCATGCGCCAGGCGCTCCGGGCGGCGAATGCGCACGCAGAAATTATCGTCTACCCGGATGCCGGTCACGCATTTAATGCTGACTATCGCCCCAGCTATCACGCAGAGTCCGCCACCGACGGCTGGCAGCGCATGCTGACGTGGTTCAAACAGCATGGCGTAGTGGCAAAAGTATAAAAAAGGGGCGCTCAGCGCCCCTGTTGATTACAACACCGCTTAATTCACACAGATAATGACGTTTTTGCCGCACGCAGGTTCTGCGCCGCTGTCACCATGTTGGCCAATGCCTGGCGGGTTTCAGTCCAGCCGCGGGTTTTCAGGCCACAGTCCGGGTTTACCCACAGACGTTCGGTTGGAATACGCTGTGCGGCTTTCAGCAGCAGGGCTTCCATCCATTCCACGCTCGGTACGTTTGGTGAGTGGATGTCGTAAACGCCCGGGCCGATCTCATTGGGATAGTCAAACTCTTCAAAAGACTCCAGCAGTTCCATATCGGAACGTGAGGTCTCGATGGTAATCACATCAGCATCCAGCGCCGCAATCGAATCCATAATGTCATTGAACTCGCAGTAACACATATGGGTGTGGATCTGTGTTTCATCCTGCGCCACGGCGGCATTCAGGCGGAACGCATCCACCGCCCATTCCAGATAGGCTGCCCAGTCCGTCTTATGCAACGGCAGGCCTTCACGCAGGGCCGGCTCATCAATCTGAATAATCCCGATACCCGCTTTTTCCAGATCGACCACTTCATCACGCAGTGCCAGCGCAATTTGCTTAGCAATGGTTTCACGAGAAACATCTTCACGCGGGAATGACCAGCAGAGGATCGTCACCGGGCCGGTTAGCATGCCTTTAACTGGCTTTTCGGTCAGCGACTGGGCGTATTTCGCCCACTCAACGGTGATCGCCTGCGGGCGGCTGACGTCACCGATGATAACCGGCGGTTTTACGCAGCGTGAGCCGTAACTCTGCACCCAGCCGTTCTGCGTGAAGACAAAACCGTCCAGGTTTTCACCAAAGTATTCCACCATGTCGTTACGTTCTGCCTCCCCATGAACCAGCACATCAAGGCCCAGCCGCTCCTGTTCGACGATAGCCTGCTTAATGTGTTCGGCAATGCCGGTGCGATAGTGGGAACCGTCCAGACGCCCCTGCTTAAAGTCCAGACGCAGACCGCGAATTTCAGTGGTCTGTGGGAATGAGCCAATGGTGGTGGTTGGCCATGCCGGCAGCTGGAAACGCTGGCGCTGAGCCTCGGCACGAACCTGATAGCGATTCTGACGCTGGCTATCTTTCGCAGTAATAGCCGCCAGGCGTTGAGCCACCGCAGCATTGTGCACTCGGGTGGATGTTTTTCGAGCACGGACAGGGGCGCTCCAGTCCTTCAGTGAGGCGGCATCATTGTTGTTCAGCGCATGGCTCAGTAGTGACAGTTCGGTACATTTCTGCAGTGCGAAAGCGAACCAGCTTTTCACCTCTTCATCCAGACGCGTTTCCACGCTCAAATCGATTGGGCTGTGCAGCAGCGAGCAGGAAGTGCCGATCCACAGCTGTTTACGTTGAGCGACCAGCGGCTGCAGTTGCTCAAACCAGCTGCTGAGATCGGCTCGCCAGACGTTACGTCCGTTAATCACCCCGACCGACAGCAGCCAGTTCGCCGATACGTTGTCATTCAACAGGTTGATGTTATCTTTGCCATGAACCAGATCCACGTGCAGCCCCTGAACAGGCAGTGCGGTAATGGTCTCCAGGTTCTGGCCAATACTGTCGAAATAGGTGGTTAGCAGCAGCTTAGCGTGTCCCTGCAGTGCATCATAAGCCGGTTTGAACGCCGCCAGCCATTCAGTCGGCAGCTCAAGAGCCAGTGCAGGCTCATCAATCTGTACCCACTCAATATCACGTTTTGCCAGCTCGGCAAGGACCTGCTGATATACAGGAAGAATGTCTTTCAGCAACGTCAGGCGGTCGAACGGTTGACCTTTCACTTTCCCCAGCCACAGGTAGGTTACCGGGCCAAGCAGTACGGGTTTGACCTTATGCCCAAGACTCCGTGCCTCATCAACCTCATCCAGCAGTTGGGTCCAGGTGAGCTTGAACTGCTGACCCTGTACAAACTCCGGCACCATATAGTGATAATTGGTGTTAAACCATTTAGTCATTTCAGCTGCAGCGGCGGGTTCACCAGTGGGCGCGCGGCCCCGGCCGAGGCGGAACAGCGTATCAAGATCGACAGAGCCCTCTTTGTTCTGGTGGCGAGCAGGCACGTTGCCCAGCATCAGGCTGGTCGTCAGTACGTGATCGTACCAGGCGAAGTCACCGACCGGCAACAGGTCCACACCGGCATCTTTCTGCTGTTGCCAGTGACGGGCGCGTAATTCGCGGCCGGTTGCCAGCAGCTCTTCTTGCGTACTATTGCCCGCCCAGTAACTTTCCTGTGCTTTTTTTAGTTCGCGGCGCAGGCCGACGCGGGGAAATCCAAGAGTATGGTTCTGAATAGTCATGATGCGCTTCCTGTTAATTTAGGTGTTATCATTTGGACGTCCAGATGTTTACACCGCTATAATCCGCAGGTACTGTATTATCCACAAGCGCAATATGTTCACTGTCGATGTGAAGGACTCTCATGATCGAACTTAAACACCTGCGAACGCTGCAGGCTCTGCGAAATTCAGGTTCGCTGGCCGCCGCTGCCGCCCAGCTACATCAAACGCAGTCAGCGTTATCCCATCAATTCAGCGATCTGGAACAGCGGCTGGGCTTCCGTCTGTTCGTGCGGAAAAGTCAGCCGCTTCGCTTTACGCCACAGGGAGAGGTTTTACTGCAGCTGGCCGAGCAGGTGTTGCCACAGATTCAACAAGCATTACAGGCCTGCCATGAACCACACCAGGCTACGTTGCGTATCGCTATTGAGTGCCACAGCTGTATTCAGTGGCTGACGCCGGCACTGAACAATTTCCGCAAAAGCTGGCCGCAGGTGGTGATGGATTTTAAATCGGGCGTGACGTTTGACCCACAGCCTGCACTTCAGCAGGGCGAACTGGATATCGTACTCACTTCAGATATTCTGCCGCGCAGCGGCTTGTTCTATACGCCAATGTTCGATTTCGAGGTCAGGCTGGTTATGGCACCTGACCATCCTCTGGCCAAAGTGAACCGTATTTCTCCGGAAGACTTAGCCAGTGAAGTGCTGTTGATTTACCCGGTACAGCGTCAGCGTCTTGATATCTGGCGTCATTTTCTACAGCCCGCTGGCGTCAGCCCGGCTCTGAAAAGCGTGGATAACACATTACTGTTAATTCAGATGGTCTCCGCGCAGATGGGCATTGCGGCTCTGCCACACTGGGTGGTGGAAAGCTTTGAGCAACAGGGACTGGTGACTACCAGGGCGCTGGGCGAAGGTCTTTGGAGCAGGCTTTACGCGGCAGTGCGCGATGGGGAACAGCGTCAACCGGTTGTTGAAGCTTTTATTCGCTCAGCCCGACAGCACGCCTGCGATCATCTGCCACGGGTGCGGGATGCCTCTCTCCCGGGCACGCCGTTGCCGGCATCGCTGACTCATCCCTGACCCCACTCACCGGTAAAGGCAGGCGGTTTTTCCTGTCTAACCGCTCAATTGGCTCTATAATGCGCTCACTGTAATAGTTTCAATGAAGAGAGTGTTTATGACGAATAATGATGTCCTGCGCAGCGTGCGTTACATGCTGGATTTAAGCGATGCAAAAGTAGTGAGCATTCTGGCACTGGCAGAGAGCGAAGTGGCTGAAGCCGAAGTGCACAGCTTCCTGAAAAAAGAAGATGAGCCTGGCTATCGCCTCTGTCCGGATGTCGTTATGGGCTACTTCCTTAACGGTCTGATTTTCGAACGCCGCGGAAAAAGCGAAGATGCGCCAGTGCCCTCGATTGAGCGTAAGATGACGAACAACATCATCATGAAAAAGCTTCGCGTCGCCTTCGATTTAAAAACCACTGATATTATTGAGCTACTGAAAAGTGCCGATTTTGCGGTGGGACAATCAGAAATTGGTGCTATTTTCCGCAAGCCGGGGCATAAAAATTATCGTGAGTGTGGCGATCAAATTCTTCGCAATTTCCTCAAAGGCCTGGCAATGAAGATTCGCCCGGCGAAAAAATAAACATTCATATCTAATTCAAATAATTAACACCTTAGCCAGGCGTTAGTTTATGAAAATCATTAAATTACGATACCTGTCCCTTTACTTGAAACTCTAACATCCGTTGAGTTATTTAATCAAAAAGGGAGTTTATATCATGCAGGTATTGTCAGAAATAGAGTTAGATCAGGTTAGCGGTGGCCGGGCAAATATGAATATCACCACCATTATTAACAATGACAAACCCATCAACGTAATTAATATTGGTGATGATGGTTTAGTTATCAATTTTGGTGATAGCGGTATGACCATTATAAATGATGAATTTACCATCAGTCATACTTAAACAATAAATTCAGGGAGTTACACCTCGTTTATTAAAGATTTAAATAACAGCAGATGTTCTCCCTATCTACACCAGTATCACTGCTCATCTTATCGCCTCCTTAAATCCCGCTTTTTTCCATGGATATAACATTCCTTAGATAAAAAATTTTTCCAATTAGAACGTAAACATCCAAAATGCAGACTTCAGAGCGTTAAACGGCTCCATTAGTGTGACCTCAATCACAAATTATAGTTCGCATACGAAAATATCACCTCATTTAATGGTGCAGATATAGCCATTTCGTCATAAAAATGTAACATTCGCGCACTTATTCACAGCTGTAACCTTCGAATGTCGCCATGCTGCTTTCGAAATGGAACATTTACCGTTACCAGGGAAACTGTTTGTATTTCATCTCAGCCAGGCGGGGATATCGTTACCTGAGCCATGGGGGCCGTAATGTTAAGTATTTTTAAACCTGCAGCACATCAGCCACGCGTTGATGCCAGCCGCGTCGATCCGCTTTACCGCAAGCTGCGCTGGCAGATCTTTCTGGGGATCTTCTTCGGCTACGCCGCCTATTATCTGGTGCGCAAAAACTTCGCACTTGCGATGCCTTATCTCGTTGAGCAGGGCTTCTCACGTGGAGATTTAGGGTTTGCACTGTCAGGCATCTCTATCGCCTACGGTTTTTCAAAGTTCATAATGGGCTCCGTTTCAGACCGCTCAAACCCTCGTGTATTCCTGCCTGCCGGACTGATTCTTGCCGCAGCGGTAATGCTGTTTATGGGTTTCGTACCCTGGGCAACATCCAGCATCATGGTGATGTTCGTTCTGCTGTTCCTGTGCGGCTGGTTCCAGGGTATGGGATGGCCACCGTGTGGCCGTACCATGGTTCACTGGTGGTCGCAGAAAGAGCGCGGTGGCATCGTTTCCGTATGGAACTGCGCACATAACGTTGGCGGTGGTATCCCTCCGCTGCTGTTCTTGTTAGGTATGGCCTGGTTTAACGACTGGAAAGCCGCACTGTATATGCCTGCTTTTGGTGCCATTCTGATCGCGATTATCGCCTTTACGCTGATGCGCGATACGCCACAGTCCTGCGGCCTGCCTCCGATTGAAGAGTATAAAAACGACTATCCACCTGACTATAATGAAAAACATGAAGCAGAGCTGACTGCGAAACAGATTTTCACCCAGTATATTCTGCCGAACAAACTGCTGTGGTACATCGCACTGGCGAACGTGTTTGTTTATCTGCTGCGTTACGGTGTGCTCGACTGGTCACCAACCTATCTGAAAGAGGTTAAGCACTTCACGCTGGATAAATCTTCGTGGGCTTACTTCTTCTATGAATATGCAGGTATTCCGGGCACTCTGCTGTGCGGCTGGATGTCAGATAAGGTGTTCAAAGGCAACCGTGGAGCTACCGGCGTCTTCTTTATGACTCTTGTGACCATTGCGACCATTGTTTACTGGATGAACCCGGCGGGTAATCCTGGCGTCGATATGGCCTGTATGATGGTAATTGGCTTCCTGATTTATGGCCCGGTCATGCTGATCGGCCTGCACGCTTTGGAACTGGCACCGAAAAAGGCTGCGGGTACTGCCGCTGGCTTTACTGGTTTATTTGGTTATCTCGGTGGTTCTGTTGCCGCCAGCGCGATAGTTGGCTACACCGTTGACTACTTTGGTTGGGACGGTGGCTTTATTGTTATGATCGGCGGATGTATTCTGGCCGTAATCCTTCTTGCCATGACCATGATGAGCGAAAAGAAGCATAAGCAACAAATGAATGCTAAATAATTAAAATATGAGTAGCGGGATATTTTTTATAAAACCGCTACTCATTTCCCCGTCACTCCGACGTACACACCAGTAATGCATGCTTATTAGAGGAAAGAAGATATCTTTGGCGATCTAACCTTCTTATTTTTATCATGATTTTTTCATCCTTGAGCTGCGGTAGAAATTTATTTATCACCGTGTCTTTTTTCCACAAATGTAAATCATAATATCGTCCTTCTTTTTCATAATCGAAATCAAGAATGTCATTGACGGTTTGATCTTTCCCCTCGCATCTCAACTTCCCTGAAAGCAAAAAATATCCTTCTCCATTACCATTTATTGCCATAAAAAGGTCAAGCAGGTTGCGGCTACCACACTGATTAATAATAGGTTCCATACCCAGCTGTGCCCTACAGCTAAAGTCTTGCCTCTTATCCTTGTTGCCAAACCAGAGAATACACAGCGAGAGTATCACCGCCACCGCCCAGCCTGGATAACGCTGCCTGATCAAAGACATTAATCTATTCTCTCATTTGAGTAGGCCGTAATTAACGCATTCTCCTCTACGACTATCATCGCAGTACGCTAAAATTTCTTTACCTGTGGAATTTTCATTTACCCCCTCTCCGCTACCTCCTCTCTCCGACCAATAAAAAATATCTGTTTTACGCTCACAGTTTATTTTGTATTTAACAACATAGTTTTTTACCATTGAATAATCATTTTCCATCTTTCTTTTATCCCTGGAGTTTTTCAACAAGTACACGTTACAATTATTTATTTCATAATGATCATTATCCATTTTAAAACTTTGAAAAAACAAAAGAGAAAAAATAAAAAAAGCAAGTAACAGGACGGTTAAAAAACCGACGCTTCTTTTTCTTATAAAGAAATTAATAAATCTTATTTTTTTATATAAATTACTACAATATAATCTGTGAATCGTGAATGCCTTATTCCCTCCTGAAAAAACCTCAGCTTTATCATTCTCATCTAAAATAATCTCGACATCTGCACTAAACATAAAGCCATGTCTGGGTATAGTAATGATCACATCAGAGAATCCAAGATTTGACAGCGTCCTCCTCAGCATTGACATATAGTTATTTAGATTATTACCAGAAGACGACAAACCCTTTTTAGTCCAAAGCTCATTTAAAATACTTTCTCTACTTAATGGAATATTATTATCCTTCACCATAAGATAAAGTAATTCATTAGCAATCCTGCTAAGCGTTAGCATATCAATATTACCGTCCATTAAATACAAAGTTCCGTCATAGGAATTGTATTTTAAAGTTCCATTTATTAAGTAATTCACAACGTTACCTAATTATCCAGAATAATTATCACCCTAAAAGCTGCAGGCTAACAACCTCTTCATCATCTTAAACTTTAAGAAAAAACACAATTTTCACCATAAACACTCCCTTAATTTTTTTTCAAACACCTCCATACATAACCAACAAAAATCAGAATATAAAACTAATAAACAAATTAACAACAACATGAAAACCTATAAAACAAGTAAAAGACAATATATGTTGTTAATAGGTTTTTCCAAATAATAAAATAACTCCTAACAGCATGATGTATTAACAAAGGAAAATCCTGAAGAAAAAAACTTTAGGTGCTATTTCGACTTACAAAAAGAGAAATCTATAAAATGAACAGCTTAGAACCCAAGTCAGTAAAATATGAAAACGAAAAACTCCTGCTAAAGGACAAGTACTTAATGATTAAAGACAGTAATATTATTGCCAAGGTTAGCAAAAACCAAAGAATTCTTATCCTGTGCCTGATGAATGAAATTATCGAAAAAGAAAAAATCATTCAAAATGTTTGGGGACGAAACACATCAATGTCAAAAGAGAAGAATTATAATCAACTGGTTTTCCAAACCAGAGCTCTTCTGACTAAACAAGGATTCCCCAGTGACCTGATCATGACAATCCATAGATACGGACTATGCTTGAACAAATTTTTTTTGAATTCAAATGAAACACCAGACTCTCATAGTCTGGAAAGTAAATATATAATAACTTCAGACATGCAGTTCTAAACTAATAATTAATAAAAAACCAGATAAAAAACATATAATTAACCGGGTCACAATAATAATTTCAAAAACCAGGCGTTGAGATCGCAACTTAGTGACCCCACATTAAATCATCCATAATGGTTTTAGCACGGTAATTATTACAGCAAGGGTAGTCGTTGAAAAGACTAAAAAACACCACCTATAAAATTCACATAAAAACTCCAGGTAATAAAAGAAAAAATAATAAATGTAAAACTATAACCTAAAAAAAAGATGGGAACAGAATTATATCCCTTCAAAATTCGACACACTACAAATGATTGTTTTTAGCGTATGTATTTCACGTTCAACTTATAATGAAATAACAAAAAAACCATCATACCAATTAAAAATAAAATGATATATTTCAACTAAATTAAATTAACTTTGAGAGCAGATCGTTCATTCATTAGATCAGTTTAATTTTAAAAAAAATATAAAATTCAGATATAAAAAAACCAGGAATAAAAATATTTTCCTGGTTATGAGAACGCAATGAAGCTCGAATAGATAAAGATTAAAACTCAGAGTGATTACACACCAAATAAGGTACGCAGTGTCTTCGATACTGCCTGTTCAGCATTAGAACCAATGACTTCCACCTCCGGCAACAAATTTTTCAGGCGCTGATGAGCGTTATCCATGATGTAACCTTTACCCGCCATACTCAGCATCTCTTTATCATTCATCCCATCGCCAAACGCGATGCACTCTTTTAGAGATAAACCGAGAGACTGAGATACCGCATCCAGCGCATGGCCCTTAGAGACACCGCCGGCCATCACCTCAAGGCAGGTTGGCAGCGAGAAGCTAACATTAACTCTGTCGCCCCATCGCGCAATCAGCGCCACCTCTAAGGGTACTAATAACTCAGGATCAGTACAGGTGAAAAAGACTTTACTGATGCCGTCTGTTGGTAGCTCGCCGGGATGGTAAATCTGATAGTTGAAATCGGATTCCTTGAAAAAGTCCATTTCATCGGGACGATGACGGTTCAAAAACCACTCTTCATCGCGATAAATATTGGTATAGATGTCAGGGTTGCTGTGCTTCATGGCAAACAGTTCACGAGCGATGTCTTCATCGAGATTATGGCTGAATACCAGTTCACCGGCGGTATTATGCACACGTGCGCCATTAGAAGTGATCATAAAGGCATCGATGCCCAGGCTGTCACGCATCTGCGCAACGTCAATGTAGTGCCGGCCGGTAGCAAAAATAAAATGTATCCCCTTGCGGACCAGCAGCTGCAGAGTTTCGCGGGCATAAGGAGAAAGCGTATGATCGGAAGATAACAGTGTGCCATCCAGATCTGAAGCAACAATACGATACATAAAACCTCTGGTTAATATCATTTGGCGGGCAGTGCCCATCAGGTAACGCAAACCTCGCGTAGCGGGCAATCAGGGATGGCGAGAGAAAAATGCTATAATTGTCTCCAATGCCTCTGCCCGCATACTGTCTTTCTCAAACAATATTTCATGGCGGGCACCCGCGATAATTTGTGGAGCCCCGCCTTCACAGGGCTGCCCGGCAGCGGTCATCGCCTGGCAAAACAGATCCTGCGCTTTGTTATCAACTACCCGATCCTCGGACGCCTGAAGCAACAGCAACGGCGTTGAAATACGTGAAGCCTGCTGCAGGATCATCTGTCCCGCCAGCACGCCCTCCCTCACCCAATGGTAGGTTGGCCCGCCAACGCGAAGCCCGGGATCGTCGGCATAAAAGCGCAGATTACGGCGATAGCGCTCGCGACTGTGGGTCAGATGATTTAAAGCAAACGGACGCGGACGCCATTTTCCGGTGCCAATTGCATAACCTTCGCTGACCGACGGACGTTTTTCCGTCCAGTCCAGAATGCGGTGGGCCATCCACTGCGGCATAGGCAATGTGATGCCGAACATCGGTGCAATTAATGCCGCCGCATCAAATGCCGCAGGTTGACGCGCCAGCATGAGTGCAAGGATTGCGCCTCCCATGGAGTGGGCCAGCGCATAACGGTGACGATAATGACGTGCAACGATCTCTTTTAAATAGAGCGTTTCTAAATCGTCAACATAATCCTCAAAGGAAGCCACGTGCCCACGATGCGAATCCTGTAACAGACGCCCCGATCGCCCCTGCCCTCGATGATCGACCACGATCACATCATAGCCGCAGTGAAACAGATCGTAAGCCAGCTCCGGATATTTCACATAGCTTTCAATACGGCCGGGACAGAGCAAAATAACGCTATCATGTTGCGGAGAGATGAAGCGGGCATAACGAATGGGCACGTTGCCGACACCGGCGAATTCATCCTCTTCACGCTGCTGCCAAAATCTCAGCAGCGGACCGGTAGCAAAGGCCGCAAAGGACTGCTCACGCGTCAACCAGCTTGGTTTACGATGCTCCATCAGACTTTTCCCAGGAAGGTGTTTTACCATTAGGCGAGGCCATTGTTACCCATAGCACAACGTTCAACAATCACGTATTGTGTCACAATTGAGCGTTTTTCGGGAGCTTTACCCATGACCATCGAATGGTGGCTGACTTACCTTCTCACAACCTGCATTTTGAGTCTTTCGCCAGGCTCTGGCGCAATTAATACCATGAGTACCGGCATCAGCCACGGCTATCGCGGCGCCGCCGCTTCCATCACCGGGCTACAGGTCGGGCTGTCGCTGCATATTGTACTGGTGGGTATCGGGCTGGGTGCGCTGTTCTCACAGTCGCTGCTGGCATTTGAGATTCTAAAATGGGCAGGTGCGGGTTATCTGGTGTGGCTGGGTATTCAGCAGTGGCGCTCTGCCGGAGCAATCGATCTCAACGCCGTGGCGAAGGCGATGCCGCGACGCAAACTGTTCCAGCGGGCGGTTTTGGTCAACCTGACCAACCCGAAAAGCATCGTGTTTCTTGCTGCACTGTTCCCCCAGTTTATCATCCCGCATCAGCCGCAGGCGATGCAGTACCTGATACTGGGCGTAACGACGGTGGTAGTCGATATTATTGTGATGATTGGCTATGCCACGCTGGCCACACGTATTGCCTTGTGGATCAAAGGTCCGCAGCAAATGAAGCTGCTAAATCGAATTTTCGGTGGCTTGTTTATGGCGGTGGGTGCTCTGCTGGCATCGGCGCGACGTATCGCCTGAACGAATGCGAACGGGCCAGTTTCGGCCCGTTTGCTATTACTGTTACTCGTCGTCTACGCCGTCCACATGATCCTTAATCATCAACAGGAACGGCCTGCCAAATCGTTCCAGCTTCTTATGGCCAACCCCGTTGATGCTCAGCATTTCTGAAGCCGTCAGCGGCATCTGCTCAGACATTTCAATCAGTGACGCATCGCTGAACACCACATAAGGCGGAATGTTGTCCTCATCGGCAATCGCTTTACGCAGCTTACGCAGTTTGCCAAACAGCTTGCGATCGTAATTGCCGCCCCATGATTTCTGGCTGCTGCTGCGCGGTTTTGCCGTCACCAGCCTTGGTACTGCCAGCATCAGCGGCGCCTCTCCACGCAATATCGGCCTGGCTGCTTCTGTCAGCTGTAGCGCCGAATACATCGCGATATTCTGGGTAACCAGACCAAGATGAATCAGCTGACGCAGCACGCTGGTCCAGTGTTCGTTACTGTGCTCACGGCCAATGCCGTAGACCGGCAGCTTGTCGTGCTGCATATCGCGGATGCGTTGGTTATTCGCCCCGCGCAGGATTTCGACAATATAGCCCATGCCGAAACGCTGTCCTACGCGATAAATACAGGAAAGCGCCTTCTGCGCCTCCACCAGCCCGTCATAGCGGCGCGGCGGATCGAGGCAGACATCGCAGTTTCCACAGTCCTGCTGCCGCCCTTCGCCGAAGTAATTCAGCAGCACCAGACGGCGGCAGGTTTGCGCTTCAGCAAATGCGCCCATGGCATTGAGTTTATGGCGCTCAATATCCTGTAGCTGCCCCGGCGCTTTTTCTTCCAGGCAGCGGCGCAGCCAGGCCATATCCGCCGGATCGTAAAGCAGCAGCGCTTCCGCCGGCAGGCCATCTCGACCGGCGCGGCCGGTTTCCTGATAGTAGGATTCAATATTGCGCGGGATATCGAAATGCACCACAAAACGCACGTTGGGTTTATTGATCCCCATGCCAAACGCCACGGTGGCCACGACGATCTGCAAATCGTCACGCTGGAAGGCTTCCTGCACATGCGCGCGATGCGCGTTGTCCATTCCGGCATGATAAGCCCCCACGCTTAATCCGCGGCTTTGCAGACGCGCGGCGGTATCTTCCACTTTAGCGCGGCTGTTGCAGTAAATAATACCGCACGCACCTCGCTGATCCTGCACATAGCGCAGAAGCTGCTCGGTAGGTTTAAATTTTTCCACCAGCGTATAGCGAATATTCGGGCGATCGAAGCTGCTGATCTGAATCAGAGGATCGTCTAACTGCAACAGGCGAACGATATCGTTACGCGTGGTTTCATCCGCGGTGGCGGTCAGCGCCATCACAGGTACATTGGGGAGCCTTTGTCTTAACTGCCCGAGCGCACCGTATTCTGGGCGGAAGTCATGGCCCCACTGTGAAATACAGTGTGCTTCGTCCACCGCCAGCATCGCCGGATTCCAGTGCATCAGCTGGTCGAGGAAGTTATCCATCATCAGGCGCTCAGGGGCGATATACAGCATGCGTACTTTGCCAGTACGGCAACCCACCATCACGTCCTGCTGCTGCTCACGGCTTTGCGTGGAATTCAGGCAGGCCGCAGACACGCCGTTTGCCAACAGCTGATCAACCTGGTCTTTCATCAGTGAAATCAGCGGCGACACAACCAGCGTTAACCCATCGCGAACCAGCGCAGGGATCTGATAACACAGCGATTTACCGCCACCGGTCGGCATAACCACCAGACAATCACGTCCGTCGAGCGATGCCTGGATAATCGTTTGCTGTCCCGGACGAAACTGCTGATAGCCGAAGGTATCGCGAAGTACCTGCTCTGCCAGCGTCTCATTATTGATTACTGCTGCCGTAGACACATTGTCCCCAATCTGAAGTGGTGTGAAGCGCTACCGGGCACTGACTGCCCGATGGTGATGCCGGAACCGACGGTTGAACGAGACTCAACCACAGCGAAGAATGATAACTCATGTCCGGAGCAAGATCTGGATTATCGCGAGCATTTTGCTGATTTGCGAAGCGATTCGCGCTGTTTTGCTGTGTGAATTTTAATCGATGGCTCGATCTGTGAAACGGGCTGTAAATGGAATACTGCCGTGTTTAGCCGCCCGGTTTAGCGGGCGAGCGTTGCCTGCCAGAGGGTTTAATTCGCCGGGCAAGCGTACCCGGCGAAGATAAAATCAGAAAAGGTCGTTAAGCGTCACGCCCACGCCAACGCGAGTCTGCCGATGGTTATAATCGATCAGCGATTCACCGTAGCCGCTAAAGACCTGGGTATAAAAGCGCACGTGCTCAGTCATCGGGTAACTCCAGCCCAGCTCCGCGCCGCCGTAGCCGTAGCCGCTGTTCCAGTTGTAGTTACTTTTCACGCTGAAGATGCTGTCCCCCATCTGATAGCCCAGCGTCAAACGCTAATATCCCATGTATTTGGTGATATCCGGGTTATCGTCGTTGCTTTCGCTTTCCGGTAGGCGGTACCAGGGTTTCACTTCCACCAGCCAGTTGCCGTTTTGCGCCATCAGTCGGGCATAAACCCGGTTCCAGCTGCGTGAAGTTGGGTCGGAACGCCCGTTCGACTGATGGTTCAGGCCGGTTTCTACATCCCGCAGTGTCCAGCCGCCAAGGCTGTAGTCGGTTGCCCAGCCAAGGAAAATCTGCGGCTCATAGTTGGTTTCACGGAAAGGTGATGATGCCCCCGCTCCACGGTTGGAGAGTTGCCACCAGGATTTCTGCGTGTAGGAGGCCGCCAGCACGGAATTATCGCCCAGGATGCCCCGCCACAGCGGGAAGGCCAGACTCAGCTGAAACTTCACCTCATCGTGCCTGGCTTCATTACCCCAGTTGTAGGACTCAATTGCTTCCCGATTGATATTACTGGTGTAGGTATAAAGCAGATAGTTGCTCTCGTAGGGATAGAGAACAAACGGGTTATCGTGTTTTTCCAGCAGGTTAGCAATGATGCTACCGGGAACTTCAGGTCGGTCGTGAACTTCTTTTAGCGTCGCTTCCTGTGCCAGCGCAATTGTCGGAACCAGGAGTACTGTTGCCAGCAGTCCTTTCAGCAGAGCCATAATTTACTCCCGGTAGGGAGATATGAAGATAAAAGCACGCCATTCTACACATAAAGTGCTGCCCGCTTTAGTGCTGTTTTCTGAAAGTGGAAAGCACTGCCAACGAAGCATAAAATACTCACCTCTTTAACCTTTGATTTACTTTTCCCCGGCTTTACAGGATCACAATAATGTCAGCGTTACTTTTGGATCAGGCGGCAGCACGTCGGCTGATTGGCGAAATTTTTGTTTATGATATGCCCTTCAACCGCTCACTCGGGCTGGAGCTGGACCGCCTTGAACCGGACTTTGCTCAGCTAAGCCTGGCGAATCAAACCATGCTGGTTGGCAACTATGCGCAGAAAATTCTGCACGGTGGGGTGATTGCTTCGGTGCTGGACGTTGCGGCGGGTCTGGTCTGCGTCAGCAGCGCGCTCACCCGCCAGCAAAGCATCACCGAAGAGGAGCTTCGCCAGCGCCTGTCGCGCATGGGCACTATCGATCTGCGCGTAGATTACCTGCGCCCAGGGCGCGGCGAGCGCTTTGTCGCCAGCAGCAGCCTGCTGCGCGGCGGCAATAAAGTCTCCGTAGCCCGCGTTGAACTCCATAATGATGCCGGTGTTCACATTGCCAGCGCTACCGCTACCTATATGATTGGTTAAGAGATGAATCCACAACAAACACGTCAGGGCGTGCTGTTTGCGCTGGGAGCGTACTTTATCTGGGGCGTGGCTCCGGTCTATTTCAAACTGATTCAGCAGGTGCCCGCCGGGGAAATTATGACCCACCGGGTTATCTGGTCCTTCTTCTTTATGCTGGTATTAATCAGCGTCAGCCGCAGCTGGCGTAATATTCGCGCCATCGCCGCCCAGCCGAGAAAGGTGCTGCTGCTGGCCGTGTCTGCCGTGGTGATCTGTAGCAACTGGCTGTTGTATATCTGGGCGGTTAACAATCACCATATGCTCGAAGCCAGCCTCGGTTATTTCATCAACCCGCTGCTGAACGTGCTGGTCGGCATGCTGTTTCTTGGTGAACGCTTCCGCCGCTTACAATGGCTGGCAGTGGCGCTGGCCGCCTGCGGCGTGCTGGTACAACTGTGGAAGTTTGGCTCTGTGCCCGTTATCGCACTTGGGCTGGCGACGACGTTCTCGCTGTATGGTCTGCTGCGTAAGAAAATTGCGGTGGATGCACAAACCGGGATGCTGGTTGAAACCAGCTGGCTGCTTGTGCCTGCTGCCATCTATCTGTTCGGCATTGCAGACAGCCCCACCAGCCACCTCGGCAACAATGCAGCGAGCCTGAATGTTCTGCTGGTCGCAGCCGGGATTATCACGACTATCCCTCTGATGCTGTTTACCGCCGCGTGCACACGTTTACGTCTCTCAACCGTGGGGTTCTTCCAGTATCTTGGCCCCACGCTGATGTTCCTGCTGGCCGTACTGTTCTACGGTGAACAGATGACGGCAGATAAAGCTGTCACCTTTGGCTTTATCTGGGCGGCACTTGCCTTGTTTATCGCAGACGCACTCTGGACGCTGCGCCGCTCATCGTCGCGCATAGCGTGAGAGAAATCTTGCCATTGCCGGGCCGGTCAGCAGAATTGAGAAAAGGCGTAGCGTCTGCCTTGCCATCACAAAGGCCAGATCGACCCGGCTACCGGCGGCAATAATCGCTACGGTGTCCAGCCCGCCAGGGCTGGTCGCCAGATATGCGGTCAGCATATCGACATGAAGTAACCGAGTCAGCATCCATGCCATCGCGCCACACAGCAATATCAGTCCGATAATCGATGCCACCATTTGCGGTAAAGTGCGCAGCGCCAGCAGGAATACCGGGCGAGTGAAACGCAGGCCCACCGTCCAGCCAATCAGCGCATAGGCCGGCGCCAACAGCCATTCAGGTACCTGTAGCGTCACCGTACCGCTGGAATGCAGAGTGGCCCCAATCAGTGTGGGTAGCAGCAATGCACCCGAGGGGATGCGGAATTTCTGACCGAGCACGGCCCCCAGCACGATAACGACCAGCGTCGCGGCAAATCCCAATCCCAGATGCGGGAACCACTCCAGCCCGTTGGCCTGCACGCTATCCCCAAGACTGATACGCGCCACGATCGCGGCGGCAGCGATGTAATGAGCAGCAGCACCCACTGATCTCGCAGGGATAACCGTTCCATAGAGTGAAGCGATCTCAGCTGAAATAAGAATTTACAGATTACCCGCCGCACGGGCGGAGTACCAGATCGTGAAACATTTTGAGAGAGAGTTAAGATCGACCCAGCCCGATAAATCAGGCTGAGCCTGCGGCAATCAGAGCCAGTTTTTTCGCTTAAAGTAGGCGTACGGCGCCAGCCCGGCGAGGATCATCAGGGTAATGGCTCCCGGATAACCAAAGCTCCACCGCAGTTCCGGCATAAATTCAAAGTTCATCCCGTAACTGGAGGCCACCAGCGTCGGCGGCAGGAAGACTACCGAGACTACCGAGAAGATTTTGATAATGCGGTTCTGTTCGATGTTGATAAAGCCCATCGCCGCCTGCATCAGGAAGTTAACCTTCTGGAACAGCGATTCGTTGTGCGGCAGCAGGGATTCGATATCCCGCAGGATTTCGCGCGCCTGTTCCAGCTGATTAGCCGGCAAACGCGCTTTACGCACCAGGAAATTAAGGGCGCGCTGGGTATCCATCAGGCACAAACGCACCTTCCAGCCAATATCTTCCAGCTCTGCCAGCGTAGACAGCGCGGAGTCAAACTCATCGCCCTGCTGCCCTTCCATGATCACCCGGCTGAGCTTTTCCAGATCGCTGTAGATATTTTCAATCTCGTCGGCCAGCTGTTCAATTTTGGTTTCAAACAGGTCCAGCAATAGCTCGTAGGCATTACCGTCGGTCAGAACCTGATTGCGCGCACGCATGCGGTAAAGACGGAAGGCGGGCAGCTCGCGCTCGCGCAGGGTGTATAAACGCCCTTCGCGAATGGTAAACGCCACCGTTGAGTTACCGGCGTGATCTTCAGCATCTTCAAAGAAAAAGAAGGAGTGGATGTGCAGGCCGTCTTCGTCTTCGAAGAAGCGTGCCGATGCTTCAATGTCTTCCAGTTCAGGACGGGTGGCCAGGCTCTGGCCCAGCTCGGTCTGGACGCGGTCTCGCTCAGCTTCTTCTGGCTCGATCAGATCGACCCAGACGGAGCCGGTCAGCTCTTCACTGGCATCATCCAGATCAAGACGGGTCAGACGGCTCTGGTCCAGTTTAAATGCGCTCAGCATAGCAATACTCCCAATTCGCAGTGACTAGTGGGACAGAGCGCTTGAACACGGGAAACATGCGTTTCAGTCAGCGAACAGTACTGACTCAGAGCGACGGGAAATACGGTCGCCAACAACCACGAAGGCTATCGGCAAAAGAGGATAGCCTTAGGAGTTGTACCTGGTGTGCAGGTCAGTGAGCCAGTATCTACTGGGTGTGTCCAAGGCGAATGTCCTCTTAGGGTAATGGTGGGCGCATGTTACGCTGAGACGAAAAAGGCGTCAAGCGGGTCCACCTTTTCATCACAGCGCTTCCAGCTTCGCGTACGCGGCAACCAGCCATTTGATGCCTTGCCCCTGGAACGCCACCTGCAGGCGGCTGTGTTCACCGCTGCCTTCCAGATTCACAATCGTACCCTCACCGAACTTGGCGTGAAGAACGCGCTGCCCCAGGGTAAAGCCGCTGTCGTTTTTCGCTACCGGCGTACCCATACGCTGATGGCTGACCGGGCGGCTGACGCTGGCACGCAGGCGTACCTCTTCAACGCACTCTTCCGGCAGTTCGCCGACAAAGCGTGAAGGGCGGTGATAGACTTCTTTGCCATACAACCGGCGGGTTTCCGCGTAGGTCAGGGTCAGCTTTTGCATCGCGCGAGTGACGCCAACGTAGGCCAGACGGCGCTCTTCCTCCAGGCGGCCGCCTTCATCCAGCGACATCTGACTGGGGAACATCCCCTCTTCCATGCCGACGATAAACACCTGCATAAACTCCAGCCCTTTGGCTGCGTGCATAGTCATCAGTTGAACAGCGTCCTGCCACTTGTCCGCCTGCCCTTCGCCCGCCTCAAGCGCAGCATGGGACAGGAAAGCCTGCAGCGGCATCAGGTCTTCATCTTCATCCTGATAGCTGTACTGACGGGTGGCGTTAACCAGCTCTTCAAGGTTCTCAACGCGTGCCTGGCCCTTTTCGCCTTTTTCCTGCTCGTACATCAGCCACAGACCGGAATCTTTGATCACCCGGTCGGTCTGCACATGCAGCGGCAGCTCGGTGGTTTCCTGCGCCAGCGAGTCCACCAGCTCAATAAATCGTTGCAGCGCCGAGGCAGCACGCCCGGCCAGCGCTTTCTCCTGCAGCAGCGTGCGTGAGCTCTGCCACATGGTCAGCTGACGCTCACGTGCAGTCTGGCGCACTACGTCGAGGGTGCGATCGCCAATACCGCGGGTTGGCGTATTGATGACGCGCTCAAAGGCGGCATCGTCATTACGGTTCGCAATCAGACGCAGGTAGGCCAGCGCATCCTTGATTTCCTGACGTTCGAAGAAGCGCATGCCGCCATAAATGCGGTAAGGCATGCTGGTTTGCAGCAGCGCCTCTTCCAGTACGCGCGACTGGGCGTTGCTGCGATAGAGGATCGCGCAGTCATTCAGCGCCCCGCCGTTTTCCATCCACACTTTGATGCGATTAACCACAAAGCGGGCTTCATCCAGCTCGTTAAAGGCACAATAGAGGGCAATCGGTTCACCGTCGCTGCCGTCGGTCCACAGCTCTTTGCCCAGACGGCCATTGTTATTGGCGATCAGGGCATTGGCCGCTTTCAGAATATTGTTGGTAGAGCGGTAGTTCTGCTCGAGGCGAATGGTTTCCGCACCCGGAAAATCGTTCAGGAAGCGCTGGATGTTCTCGACCTGCGCGCCGCGCCAGCCGTAGATGGACTGATCGTCATCGCCGACGATAATCACCTTGCCGCTGTCGCCGGCCAGCATGCGAATCCACGCATACTGAATGTTATTGGTATCCTGGAATTCGTCCACCAGGATATTGGTAAAACGTTCGCGGTAGTGATTAAGAATATGCGGCTTGTTTAACCACAGTTCGTGCGCGCGCAGCAGCAGTTCGGCAAAGTCCACCAGGCCGGCACGATCGCAGGCTTCCTGATAGGCCTGATAGATGCGTAACCAGGTCTGTTCAATCGGGTTGCCGTAGCTCTCAATGTTTTTCGGACGCAGCCCTTCATCTTTTTTGCCGTTGATGTACCACATGCCCTGGCGAGCGGGCCACTGCTTCTCATCAAGATTCATCGCCTTGATCAGACGCTTCAATAGCCGAAGCTGGTCTTCACTGTCGAGGATTTGAAAATCCTGCGGCAGGTTGGCATCCAGATGGTGAGCGCGCAGCAGGCGATGAGCGAGCCCATGGAAGGTACCAATCCACATTCCCCCCTGGCTGGTTCCAATAAGCTGTTCGATGCGGTGGCGCATCTCAGCGGCCGCTTTATTGGTAAAGGTCACCGCCATGATGGAGTAAGGGGAACAGTTTTCAACCGCCATCAGCCAGGCAATACGGTGAACCAGGACGCGGGTTTTACCACTGCCGGCACCCGCCAGCACCAGCAGGTTGCTGCGCGGCGCGGCGACGGCTTCGCGTTGTTTGTCATTCAGGCTGTCGAGCAGATCGGAAACGTCCATAAGCACCATCGGGGTAGAGGGCGGCACGCCGCCCTACTGGTTATTTAACCAGTTTATTATAACAACGCAGTCAGCGATGCCAACTGAGAAATCTCCAGCGTTGGGAGCAGACGCGCATCATCGATATGCATCAGATTACCACCGCACAGATTGATCCAACACGCCTGCATCCCGCAGCGCACTGCGCCGGCAACGTCGGTGGTGAGATCGTCACCCACGTGTAAAATGCTTTCCGGTGCCAGATTCAACCGTTCTGCGGCAGTGTGGTACATATCCTGATACGGTTTGGCACGGCCATCAGGGCCCGCACGCAGGATAAACTGGAAGTATTTATCAAGGCCAAACAGATGCGGTTCAGCGTTACCGTTGGTGATCGCCACCAGAGGAATACGCTCTGCCAGTGCCGCCAGCGTGGCATGGTTTTCATCAGAGATAGTTATTTTGCTGCGCCATTCTGCGAACACCGTCATCACTTCACGCGAACCGTCGGCTGCCTGCGCGGGTGCCAGCCCTACATCCAGCATCGACTGCTCAACGGCGCGACGCCGCCACTCGCTGACATCATGATAAATTTCCGGCTCGGCAAGCAGCAGACGCTGACGCACCTGCTGGTACTGCTCCACGCTATAATCTTTTAGCGCCGGATGATGGGCCTGTAATGCGGCGTGGGATTCTTTTGTGGTTCGCGCAATCACCGGATAATTGTCGTACAGGGTATCATCAAGATCGAAGGTCATCGCCGCAATCGGACGCGGTGGTCGGTAAAAATGCATCAGGTCTTTCCTCGTTTCGCACGGGGATGTGCAGCGTCGTACACGGACGCCAGGTGTTGGAAATCAAGATGGGTATAAATCTGAGTGGTCGCCAGGTTGGCATGACCAAGCAGTTCCTGCACCGCGCGCAGATCGCCGCTGGATTCCAGCATGTGCGTGGCAAACGAGTGGCGCAGTTTATGGGGGTGAACATGGCTGGAAAGCCCCTGTTTGATGCCCCATTCGGCAAAGCGCTTCTGCACGTTACGCGCGGAGATACGTTTGCCCAGCTTAGACAGAAACAGCGCGTTGTCCTGCGGCGAGAAGAGTTCGCGCAGCGCCAGCCAGTTTTCCAGCCACAATACCGCCGTTTTTCCCATCGGCAGGCGGCGTTCTTTACTGCCCTTACCGGTTACCCAGACTTCGCCGGACGCCAGCTCAAGATGGTTTACGTCAATGCCGGTCAGTTCAGAAAGACGCAAACCGGCACCGTACATCACTTCCAGCATTGCGCGATCGCGCACCGCCAGCGGATCGTTCAGATCGATTTCCAGCAGTTGGTTAACTTCATCGACATCAATGTTCTTTGGCAGGTGCCGTGGCGCACGCGGCGTGGCAACGCCTTTCGCCGGATTGGCCTGAATCGTTCCCTGGCTAATCAGCCAGTCGAGGAAACTGCGCAGTGCGGAGAGCCGCAGAGCCAGGCTGGCAGGCTTCAGTCCGCTGCGGCTGCTGCGGGCGGCCAGCGTACGAACCAGCGCAGCGTCCAGCCGCGGCCATTCAGTGACCTTTAGCTCCCCCAGCAGCTCAACCACCACCGTCAGTTGGCGACGATAGTTAATCAGGGTCAAGGGGCTGAGCTGGCGTTCAACTTTCAGGTAACGCAGAAAGCCCTCTACGGCAGGGAGCAGGGGCGATTCACTGCTCACGCGCGCTCAATCCAGCGCGACAGCAGATCGGGAAGCATCAGCGACAGATGCTGGAGCAGAGCCGTTCCCATGCCGGACTGATAATGCTGCTTATCGCGGCTGCTGAAGATAAGCACACCGAGATCGCCGCGCTCGCCAAGCAGCGACATCGCGACCGATCCCACGGCTTTTGCCTGCGGGAGCAACAGCAGCAGTTCAGGGCCGTTCAGATTGCCGAGATAGTGATTTTCTTTGCCCAGGCGCTGAATGCGCACCGACTCAAAAGACTGCCGTGGAAGTGCCAGCTGGGTGAAATCAGACGGTGCGCCAATGCGCCATTCTTCACTAAACAGACGAATATTGGCCCCCGCCAGACCCAGCTCGCGCGCCCACAGATGCAGGCGATTCAGCATGTCCTGCAGGCTTGAAGCCGAAGCAAGTCGTCCCTGTAGAGTGAACAGGCGTTCGAACAGCTGCTGGTTGGCGCTGGCCTGTTCCATCAGCAGGGTGATTTCTTCTTCCAGCTGGTGAATATGATTTCGCTGACGCGCCAGCTGCCACTCAACCAGCGAGACCGTACCGCGGATCGGATGCGGTACTGTCATCTGCTCAACCTGGCGGGCATTGCGAATAAAGAAGTCTGGATTTTGGAGCAGGTAATCGCCGACTGCGCGATCGTCCAGCAGTACTTCACTGCTGTCCTGTTGTGGCTCCCCGACAGTTTTCATAGATGAATAAACCCGTCATAAACGTGAGTGGCAGGCCCGGTCATAAACAGCGGATGCCCCGGCCCTTTCCAGGCGATGTTTAACGTGCCGCCCGGCAGGTCAACCCGCACTTTTTCTGACAGTAGACCCTGCTGAATACCCACCGCGACCGCTGCACAGGCTCCACTTCCGCAGGCCTGGGTTTCGCCCGCACCGCGCTCATAAACCCGCAGACGAATGTGCTCACGGTTGGCCACTTCCATAAAGCCGACGTTAACGCGTTCCGGGAAGCGCTCATGGCTTTCCAGCACCGGCCCCAGCGTTTCAACTGCGGCGGTTTTCACGCTATCTACCTGCAGTACGCAGTGCGGGTTACCCATCGACACCACGCCACACATCACGGTCTGTTCTGCGGCCCGCATCAGATAAATGTTTTCGGCTTTGTTCGCGCGGAAAGGTACCTGCTGCGGCTCGAAGTTAGGCTCGCCCATATTCACGCAAACCAGTTCATCCTGATTCACGCTCAGCACCATACGACCCGTTTGTGTACTAACACGAATATCGCTTTTATTGGTCAGACCTTTTAAGCGAACGAAGCGGGCGAAACAGCGCGCACCGTTACCGCACTGAGCGACTTCGCTACCGTCAGCGTTGAAAATGCGGTAATGGAAATCAAGATCGGGATCGTAAGGCGGTTCAACGATCAGCAACTGATCGAAGCCGATCCCCAGATTGCGATCCGCCAGCCGACGGATCAGCTCAGGTGAGAAGTAAACGTTTTGCGTAACGGCATCGACCACCATAAAGTCATTGCCGAGACCGTGCATTTTCGAGAACTGCATTTTCTGCTCCGCCGAGTGTGTCATAGTTTACTGGACCGGTTTAACATCCTGCCCGGAGGTCGTGGCAGGAGATGACACGCTGCTGCCGGACTGCGTCGGCGAAGAGGTCTGAGTGGCCTGCGGTTTGCTCGTTTCGTCTGCCGGGAAATAGAGCGGCCCTTTGAGTCCGCATCCCGCCAGGCTGACAACGGCAAGTAACATTGCCAGCTGGAAAATAGCTTTTTTCATTCTCATTCTGCTCGTAAAAGATACCCGTTGCTGTCTATCATCGCAGGTGAAGTGCTAAAAGCAACAGGAAAAGCGACAGCAGTGGCCTGCAACCTTAACTTTTTGTGACGATATCAAACGCCAGCACGCCACTGCTGTTACCTGCTTTAATGATTTTCGGCAGAATGGTTCTAAGCGTGGGTACTAACCGCTTTTTTCTCCCCGGAGAGGCTGTAGTCTGTGCTGTTCGAGCTTATCCAGCAATAGCTGCATTTATTGCATCAGGATTGAATATTGGAAGGTCCGTTATCGCTCAATATCATTCATACTAACAACTCAGTTATGAGCTTGCTTAATATGTCTAAATAGCCTACAGCCACCGGCTTTCAAATAATTCTCTACTTGCTAAACGTAGAGAATTGATCAGGAGGTTTGGCCTTAACAGGGTAACCTGAATGCGATACTGCAAGAGCGATAACTGATTACGATAAATCAATATCAGTTTACCAGACTCTTAATTATAGCTATAAATCTATCTTCGCCACGTAATCCAATGGAGCGTATAATGGCCTTATCTATTTTCTCACCAATCAGGAAATAAAGCATTTCCATATTATTTGAATACAAAATCTGATATAGTCCGGGAGATAACTGGCGTAATTCCCTGGCTGCGAGTGCTGCTGTTTGAACTTTTCCGTAGAAGGATGCAGCAGTAACTATTGCAAGAGAATATTTATTAATGTGTGTTAAAATTTCATTTTTAAAACCAAATGAGTTAACCACTAAAACGGATAAACTATAGGACATCGTTGTTTTTGTTAATTTACCTCCACTATATCCCATCAGTACTTTTGTTAGCTTCATGTCGATAGAACGGATTCCTGCGTTGCTTTCCCTTTTTAGCTCATCTTCGATATACATTTGAATGATATCTGCAATAACATCCCTTCTTTTATATATTTCGAATATTGATTTAATAAATCGGATATCTTCGACTTTTAACTCCGAGCATATACCCTCTTATTTATCAAAAAGGCAAGAGCTATACCATGATGCCCTCTCAATCCCCGCATTTACATCATCCAGCACGCTTTCGCTGTCTTTGTCTACCCCGTTTATTGCTCGATCAAGGGCGATTGCAGCATCTCTCTCATTTGTCGTTCTGTGTTTTATTATTGATGATATATACATTGATGGAACTCCTTTTTTATGATAAAAAGGTCCAGCATTAATAATATCATGGAGATGAGTGTGTTGAAGGGAAAAAAATTAAAATTATTTTTTTTTGGCTTTGTTTATAGTTGTGTCTGTAGTTGTTTTTAGATGCTTCTCTTCGGATTCTATTATATCTAAGCTGAACTACCTTACATTTATAGGGTTAACCCCTTCGTTTGATTTATTGGTTGAGTTTTTACTTATTCTATCACTCGTTCTGTCTGTTTTTTTGTATTATATCATTTCTGCTTTTTCCAGGGATAAGGCCAAAAAGTGAAAGATTGGTTTCGCTATTTTTTTAAAGATACATTGTCATATTTATTTGCATGTGTCTTTGTTATTTTTTTGTTTATCCTTTACTATTTTTTCATTCCTGATTATTGGTTTTTATGTAGTATTTTTACGATAGTAATCGCGGGTGTTATTGATGTTATTTTTTATATAAAAAATGATAGAGAATAATGTGAATTTTATTCCCACTAAAACGGAAGCCGAAAAAATAATGCAAGAGAGTTAATACTAAAAAATTGTTTTTCATATAAAGAACTATTGAAAATATTGTATAAGTCGGTAAATATATCTATCAATACACCCTATCTTCCCAGAGACTATAGGTACTTGTTCCTACCATTACATGTTCCCAAGTGATAGACTCATATTTAAATGAAACGCTTTCATCAGATTGAACTTCATTATGTGTCATTGAGTTAGGGCTAAACATTCTAATTTCACTTAACGTAGAACCCGTTAGTTTTATCTTAAAGAAAATCTCCAGACCGCCAGATGGATTCATTCTGTAAAAAAACAAATTCACACGTTAGACGTTCATTTTGATTCATTGCCAGGGCTAAGAGTGGTGATGCTTTGTCTATCGGCTTCTTGATTTGGATAGGGTGGAGTTGAACATTGCTTTCACGTGTCATAAGATTTAGTAGTTCAAGGATAAGGATTTAATCTTCATGCCCCTTCTGATATTTATTTCCTATGGAGTCAAGAGTTGAACATCCGGCAGAAATAAGCCCTTGCTTATCACCATTAATCGTTGCATATATAATATTAGCCATGTAACTCTCTTACATTTAGTGCATAAAACCCTATAATACATAGTGTGTATTTTATAATCCAGTATCAAGTTCATCTTTTTATCACTTATGAAATTTTATCTTCTGGAACCTTTTCAACAATATTAATTTAATAGATCTTAATAATTGCGAAATATAATATGTATAATGTTTTATCCAAAAAACGGCAGACATTACAGACAAAGAAATATTGCGGCGTACCCTTTCGCACCTGAATACTCCAAATCTGACGTGCTCGATGGAACCTGTTATAAATACACGTACACGTACACGTACACGTACACGTACACGTACACGTACACGTACACGACTAGAATACTAAAAACCTGGAGCCTGGCCCAACAGACCAGGCGTACATTGTTGCAGCCAGTTTGGACACAGGCAGCGCGGAAAAACCGCAACGTACACGCAGTACGTGAGGATTGACAGGCTCTTAATGCATCTGATAGCGCTGGGGATAATCGCCACTGATTTCACTGTTCGGCACGGCAGCGCAAAGCTGAGTCAGTGTCTGGCTGCGGAAGGGAATCACCTGGAAGCGCTCTTCAACCTGCACAATTTGATAGAACTGCGGCAGGTTAAAGTTAATAAAGCTGGAGCCGTAGGTGAAACGATCGTGCGACGACGAGTAGAAACGGCTGACGTCGCGCACCAGCTCTTCCTTGCTGCCTTCACAGTGGTGATAAACCTCAACCCGGTTGGTTTCGTCCAGGATATAGATATTAAACCCGTGATCGTCGTGCGTATCTTCGAAGAAGAACTGGATAATGCCTTCACTGGCATAACCATTAACGACAGCCGGTAACCGGGTCTGATTAGTTTCAACCTTCAACGACAGGCCGTGAAGCTTGTTGTTGGAGATCGCACCGTAAAATTCAACGGCATTTTCCAGCTTCTGTACCGAAACGCTGAGGCGCTCAAAGAACAGTCCCCATGTCTGCCCCGCCACGCGCAGCGCTTTGAAGCGGCCGGGCTCCTGGCGGGTGCTGGAAAGGCGCAGCTCAATACACTCTGAGACCAGCTGCTGAACGCGGGTACGGATCAGGCCACGCAGGTGCTGACTGTAGCAAAAGACCTCTACCGCATCCGGCGGCGAAGCGTCCTGATGCATCTTGCCCAAAATGGTCTTCAGCGCTTCGATCATTGCCTGCTCGCCGTTGAAGTGCAGCGTACGCACTTCATTCCACGAGTTGCGGTACAGCAGATCGACGCTGCCGACCAGACACTGTTGCTCAGCGCCAAAGCTGAACACATCCAGCTTGCGGAAATCAAAGTGAACCACCTGATTACGGAAGGCCGAAGTCGGGTCGTATTCCAGGTTAACGATGATCGCCAGGTGGCGGATCTCGCAGGGGCTGTAGAGCGCTTTTGGCGTGGGTGCTGGCAGACGTAACGGAAAATGGTGCGACACATCAGCAACCAGCTCCTGCAGGCGGGCGAGATCACAAACCTCATTGCCCTTCATATGCAGCCGCGTTTTGCTGGTCAGCAGACCGTTAAACCACGCCCAGGCCACCAGTTTGTTCAGATAGCGGTTATATTCCAGCGGCTGATGGCTGATGATTGAACTCATGTCCGGCGACTGATTGTACAGATACCAGCCCGCGCGGTTGGCGCGACCGTTTGGTACATGGATAAAGGTCAGATGCTGCTCGGACAGATCGGGGGAGATCTGTGGATTTATCAGCGTGACCTTACCCGGTAACGCTTCGAAAGCGGCGTAAAGCTTACGCGTTAATACGCCAATATCCTGCGGACTGGCGCTGACGCTGAGATTATTACGGCGCGCGAAGCGGATAAGGTTGCGATAGCTCTGCATCATCGCATCCAGCAATTCATTGTGGGCCTCGCGCACCCGGCCAATCTTCCAGTCGGCCCGGCTGTCCAGTACCTCAAGACGCTGCGTATCCCAACCCCATTCCGTCACCAGCTGGCTGAGAATTTCCCGACGCCAGCCGGAGTGCTCCGTCTCCTGAGACAGCTTCTCACACACTTTGAGATAGAAACATCGACGTACCAGATCGAGACGAGCATGATCGTCAATGCTGATCAAATAGCGCGTCACTCGCTCCAGCATCATGCAGTACGGGTCCAGACCGTAGGAAACGATCTCGCCATCGTGCAGGCGCTGTTTAATGTCCATCGCCAGCAGGCGTGTATCCGGGTATTCCCACGAATACGCTTCCAGCAGCAGCGTTTTCAGTACGGCCTTATAAGGCGAATCAATGCTTTTATACAGCTGCCACAGACTGGCACCAAAGTACTCTTCCGCCGACAGCGTACCCAGACCACCGAGATCCAGCCATTCATTCGGCGTCAGCACGCCCTGCTGATACAGCGACATCACATAGTCGTCGTAGTGCTCTTCTTCCTCACGCGGCACCATATTCCACAGAATACGTTTCCCCGCCATCCGTACCGCCGTGCGGTAAAACTCATCCAGCAGCAGGATATGTTGGGTAGAACCGCAGTCCTCACCGCCGAGGCTGCCACTTTCATTGTGGCGGAAGCGGTTCTCATCAATCAGGAAGAAGCTGACCTCAACGCCCATCGCCGCGCACCAGTTCTGTAACTGCGTGCATTTTTTCTGCAGGGCCAGACGCTCTTGATTGTCCAGCCAAGACTGGTGGCAGACCCAGATATCAAGATCGGAGGTAGCATTTTGCCCGACGGAAGAGGTGCTCCCCATGGAATACACCCCGGTAATCGGCATTTCACCGCATGGGGGGGCAGTCACGGAGCTGCCTGACTTCACTTGTAAATCATTAAGATAGACAAGCTGATTTTCATCAGGCGTATAGAAGCTGATGCCATGTGGAACGTTACCCTCAAGGTAACCCGGCATCAGCGGATGATGATAATGTAGTAAGGTCGGCAGCAGACTGTAAACCTGTTGGAACGCAGGTCCCATCGCAGCCAGTGCGCGATCGACGCGCAGCTGGTTAATGGCATCCAGTCTCTGTTTCAGTGTCTCAATGTAGAGGTACAAGACGTCTCGCCTGATTATCCCAGTGCTTACACCCTTAGAGAGAAGGGTATACAAGAACTCTTTTTTCCAAAATCTGCCATTTGCTTTAAAAATAGTCGTGCAGATTATTGCTGGAAACGTGATCAATCTAACATCAGACAGATTGACCGTAAAGAAAGTTGCGCTAGTTAACAGTTTAGCACATTTTTCCGCCAAACCATCGCGATGCTTCTCCAGACGACCGTTTAAATGCGATTCACTGACAGCCTCCGCGGTTAAATGATAGGATAATCAATGAACGATCAAAACGGTATTAAGCATGTCAGACAAAATTTTAAGAATAGCAACCAGACAAAGCCCTCTTGCCTTATGGCAGGCAGAATATGTACAGCAGCGCCTGATCGCCTGCCATCCGGGGCTGCGCGTTGAGCTGGTGCCTATGGTGACGCGTGGCGATGTGATCCTTGATACCCCACTGGCTAAAGTGGGCGGTAAAGGGCTGTTCGTCAAAGAACTTGAGCAGGCAATGCTCACCGATCGCGCCGATATCGCCGTGCATTCGATGAAAGATGTGCCGGTTGAATTCCCGGAAGGACTGGGTCTGGTGACTATCTGCGAGCGTGAAGACCCGCATGATGCTTTTGTCTCTCATCATTATGCTTCCGTTAATGCACTGCCACACGGAGCGATTGTTGGCACCTCAAGCCTGCGCCGTCAGTGCCAGATTAGCGCGCGCCGTCCGGATCTGGTGATCCGCTCGCTGCGCGGCAATGTCGGCACCCGCCTGGGCAAGCTGGATGCGGGTGAATATGATGCCATCATCCTTGCTGTGGCCGGTCTGAAACGCCTTGGGCTGGGCGATCGAATCCGCCAGGTTATGCCCGCTGAAGAATCGCTGCCCGCCGTCGGCCAGGGTGCAGTGGGCATTGAGTGCCGCCTTGACGACGCAGAAACCATTAACCTGCTGGCTGCACTGAATGATGCAGATACCGCCTGCCGGGTCCGTGCCGAGCGCGCGATGAATACCCGGCTGGAAGGCGGCTGCCAGGTGCCGATTGGCAGCTATGCGGTGCTGGAAGAGGATCAATTATGGCTGCGTGGCCTGGTCGGTTCACCGGACGGTAGCCGGATGATTTGCGGCGAACGTCGAGGCCCGCGTGGTAACGCCGAGCAAATGGGGATCTCATTAGCAGAAGAGCTGCTGGATAAGGGTGCCCGTGAAATTCTGACCGAGGTCTACCAGGGACACCCGCCAGCATGAATATCCTGGTCACCCGCCCGTTACCGGCCGCTGACCAACTGGTTAGCCGGCTGCGCAGCTACGGGCAGGCAGCCTGGGCATTCCCTTTGATCGAATTCACTCCGGGGAGGCAGCTCAACCTCCTTCCCGCCCGGCTTGATGCACTTCGGGCAGGCGATCTGGTTTTTATCCTTTCACAGCATGCCGTTAATTACGCTAATCCGGCGATAACGCAGGTTGGCAAGACCTGGCCCGCCAGTCTGAACTATTATGCTATAGGCCGTAGTACAGCGTTGGCGATGCATGCAGTAAGCGGGCTCCCAATCACCTGGCCGCACGAGCAGGAAATCAGTGAAGTTTTGATCCAATTACCCGAGCTTCAGCAGGTCGCCGGCAGGAAAGCGTTGATTCTGCGCGGTAACGGTGGCCGTGAATTGCTGGGGGAAACTTTGCATAACCGTGGTGCTCAGGTAGAGTTTATTGAATGCTATCAACGCTGTGCAAAGCATTATCACGGTGCTGAAGAAGGCCGCAGATGGCGCGATCGCGGGATAGATACGCTGGTGGTGACCAGCGGAGAAATGCTGCAACAGCTTTACGCCCTGTTTCCCGCTATAGACCGGGAGGCATGGTTATTGCACTGTCGGCTGGTGGTCGTCAGTGAACGTTTAGCCACTCTGGCCAGGGACCTGGGCTGGGCGAACGTCAGTGTCGCCGGGGGTGCCGATAATGACGCGCTGCTGCGCGCACTGGACTTATACTCTTAAGATTTCGCGAGCGGGAAGATTAAGGTATATCAAACTTAAATATGGGATGAGCCATTATGACGGAACAAAAAGATTCCTCCGCCATGGTTGAAGACGTTACCCCTGCGGTTAAAGACTCAACCTCCGGACAGCCGCCTTCGGATAAATCAAAAAATCACGGCACCGTTTTAGGCGCGGTGGCCATTGCCATTGCATTAGCGCTGGGTGCCGGCCTGTGGGTGAATGGCAAACATCAGACAGCTCAACAGGAAGAAGCGCGCCAGGCGCTGGCAGTCCAGATTGCTGATTTACAACAGCAATCTACCCGCGATAAACAGTCGCTGGTCGAGCAGCTTTCAACGCAAACCAGGGCACTGGATACGGCTCAGCAACAGCAGGCAGCCCTTAGCCAGCAGTTGGACGAACTGAAACAAAAAGTAGCCACTATCTCCGGTAATGATGTTCACACCTGGATGCTGTCGCAGGCGGATTATCTGGTCAAACTGGCCGGCCGCAAGCTGTGGAGCGATCGGGATGTAACAACGGCTGCAGCGCTGCTGAAAAGTGCCGATGCCAGTCTGGCCGATATGAACGATCCAAGCCTGCTTGACGCACGCCGTGCGCTAACTCATGACATCAGCACCCTTTCTGCACTCAGTCAGGTTGATTACGACGGCATCATTCTCAAGCTAAACCAGCTGTCTAACGGCATTGATAACCTGCGCCTTGCCGATAATGATAACGACGATGCTCCGATGGATGCGAACAGCAGCGAACTGTCATCATCTCTACGTGAATGGCGGCAAAATCTGGTGAAAAGCTGGCATAACTTTATGGATGACTTTATTACCATCCGCCGCCGCGATACCACTGCCGAACCGCTGCTGGCACCAAACCAGGATGTTTATCTGCGTGAGAATATCCGTTCACGCCTGCTGATCGCCGCACAGGCCGTTCCGCGCCACCAGGATGAAATCTATAAGCAGTCGATTGATACTGTGTCCGGCTGGGTTCGTGCCTGGTATGACACTAACGATGCGAATACCAAAACCTTCCTCGATCAGTTGGATGAACTCAGCCAGCAAAGTATCTCGATGGATGTTCCTGACTCACTGGAGAGCCAGCCGCTGCTCGATAAGCTGATGCAGACACGTGTGCGTAATCTGCTCACGCAGCCCGCTGCGACTCCGGCCACTCCACAGCCGCAGGGAGAATAACGATGTTAAAAGTTCTTCTACTGTTTCTGCTGTTGATTGCTGGTGTTGTTCTCGGTCCAATGATCGCGGGTCATCAGGGCTACGTGCTGATTCAGACCGATAACTGGAATATTGAAACCAGCGTGACCGGCCTTGTGATTATTTTGATCCTGTCACTGCTGGTGATCCTCGGCATTGAGTGGCTACTGCGTCGCATTTTCCGTACCGGAGCTCGCACTCATGGTTGGTTTACCGGCAGGAAACGCCGTAGCGCGCGCCGACAGACCCAGGCGGCGCTGGTGAAACTGGCGGAAGGCGACCATCAGCAGGTTGAGAAGCTTCTTTCGCGCAATGCCGATCATGCAGAACAGCCGATGATCAACTATCTGCTGGCTGCCGAAGCGGCACAGCAGCGCGGTGATGAAGCCCGCGCCAATCAGCACCTGGAACGCGCTACCGAGCTAAACGATGGCGATCCGCTACCGGTGGAGATTACCCGCGTACGTATTCAGCTGGCGCGCAATGAAGATCATGCCGCGCGTCACGGAATCGATCGTCTGCTGGAAATCGCCCCGCGTCATCCGGAAGTTCTGCGTCTGGCAGAACAGGCTTATATTCGTACCGGAGCCTGGAGCGCCCTGTTGGATATTCTGCCCGCGATGGAGAAAGTGAAGCTGGGCGATGACAATCACCGCCTTGCTCTGCAGCAGCAGGCCTGGCTGGGTCTGATGAATCAGGCAATGGCCGATCAGGGCAGCGATGGTCTGAAGCGCTGGTGGCAGAATCAGAGCCGCAAAACGCGCCATGAAACCGCACTACAAGTGGCAATGGCGGATCATCTTATCGTCTGTGATGACCATGAAACCGCGCAGCAAATCGTGCTGGATGGCCTCAAACGCCAGTATGATGAACGCCTGGTTCTGCTGATGCCGCGCCTGAAATCCGGCAATCCGGAACAGCTTGAAAAGGCGCTTCGCCAGCAGATCAAGCAGCATGGTGCCACGCCGCTGCTCTACAGCACGCTGGGACAATTGCTGAGGCAGCACGGCGAGTGGGAGCAGGCCAGTGAAGCCTTCCGCGCCGCGTTACAGCAGCGGCCTGACGCGTTTGACTATGCCTGGTTAGCAGACACGCTGGACCGCCAGCACAAGCCGGCAGAAGCTGCGGAAATGCGGCGTGATGGTTTGCTGCTAACGCTGAAAAATAATCCCTGAGCGACCGTTGAAAGCACCACTGACTCATCATTCTGGCGCTGGTGTTAGAGAGTTGATCAAACCGCTATCTTTCTGAGATAGCGGTTTTTTTTCGCTTCAGGCAAAAAAAACACCTGCCCGAAGACAGGTGTAACGATCAGGTCGGTTAAGACAACCGATTGGTACCCGACTCAACGTTGTGCCCTGGATTCCAATAAGGCGTTAGCGATATTGGCTGGCTGGACAACGGGTACCGTAAAGTGGCTCTGCGTCATTCCCAGGTTTATGAAGCCTAAGCAAACATAAGAGGTGGAATGAGCATCTACATATATAGTTTTGCACAGCCTGTGCCAGAATGGCACTTCCATAATTCCTAATATTCTATGCATTTGATTTTAATCATCTTTAAATTCATTTCGACCATCACAAACGCCTGACCGGACGTCGTCAAAAGTAGACAGCGACCTTGCCAGGCGTCTCTAAATGGAGACGATCAATACATATTTGAGTAAACTATTTTAAAAACAATGCATTACATGTCTCAAAATGGAGACAAAAAGCAAAATTATGGAGAACGGCCAACATCATTGGATAGGGGAGTATTTGTGAGGAAGAGAGTGTGCAAACTGCTGGCTCAATCAGGTGTAGGTGATATACGGATGTTTATCGCCCGGGTATTCGATAAATAGTGGTGTGAACGAAAATGGCAGGTAATATTAAGAAGGGGGGAAACCGTCGGATAAAAATGGCTAACTCACGGCGAAAAAAAACCTGCTTTTTCAAGCAGGTTTCTTAAGTGGTCGGCGAGAGAGGATTCGAACCTCCGACCCACTGGTCCCAAACCAGTTGCGCTACCAAGCTGCGCTACTCGCCGAACTGTACTATCTTACTGCATCACTTAAAACCCTCAGGCTTTAAGCAAAAACCCCACTACTGCAGGATTTTAAAATTGGTCGGCGAGAGAGGATTCGAACCTCCGACCCACTGGTCCCAAACCAGTTGCGCTACCAAGCTGCGCTACTCGCCGAA
>NZ_JBWKUK010000020.1:0-31751 GCF_059420805.1 Erwinia sp. GW821-FHT03D09 | reverse complement strand
CGAATACTGCTTCAGTTCACTCTAAAGATTTTGTGGTGCGAAGAGAGGGACTTGAACCCTCACGTCCGTAAGAACACTAACACCTGAAGCTAGCGCGTCTACCAATTCCGCCACCTTCGCATTCAACAAAATCTGGGGTGGCTAATGGGACTCGAACCCACGACAACTGGAATCACAATCCAGGGCTCTACCAACTGAGCTATAGCCACCACAACTACTACTTACTTCTTATAACGCGGTAATGATACCACCGCAGCTCTTGCGCACAAACTTAATGGCGCGCCCGACAGGATTCGAACCTGAGACCTCTGCCTCCGGAGGGCAGCGCTCTATCCAGCTGAGCTACGGGCGCGTAGCGCCGTTGCGGATGTGCATAGTACGGACAGGAGCCCTACCTGTCCAGTGCTTTTTTAATAAAAAAACGCGTTTGATTACGCTTTGTGCATTCCGTCTAAACTCCCAGCATTTTTACGCCTTTTCGTACAGAAAAACCGCAGCAGCAACGTATTACCTTAGGCATTTATCCAGAATTAAAGATCGCCCTTCCAGTGATAGTTGAGATATTTCAGCAGCCTGAGCTGACGTTTTAATCGTGATGGCTGCGAAAGTAAGCGATAGAGCCATTCCAGGCCCATTCTTTGCCAAATCCGGGGCGCACGTTTAACGTGGCCGGTAAACACATCGTAGGTGCCGCCCACGCCCATATACAGCGCATCCGGATAAAAGGCCTTGCAGTCACGCATCAGTAGCTCCTGCCGGGGCGATCCCATTGCTACCGTCACCAGCTGCGCGCCGCTGGCGGCTATACGGGCCAGCAGCGCATCGCGCTGGTCGGGCGTAAAATAGCCATCCTGCGCACCGACAATGTTCACATTCCACTGGCGGCGCAGTTTATCCTGCGTTTGCTCCAGCACCTCGGGGCGTCCGCCAATCAGAAACACCGGCGTCCCCTCACGCCCGGCACGCTCCATTAACGCTTCCCACAGATCCGCTCCGGCAATACGGGATACCTGAGCCTGCGGATACTTCTTACGAATCGAACGGACTATGCTGATGCCATCGGCGTAACGATATTCGGCGGCAGCGATCAGCTTATAAATTTCTGCGTCGTTTTCCGCCGTCAGCACCTTCTCAGCATTGATCGCTACCAGCGTTCCACTCTTCAGCTTGCCATCCTGATTGAGGTAATCAACAAACTCCGCCATATCGCGAAATCCGGCCAGCGACAGGCCGCGAATTTGGTACTGCGGCACGGTAAAAGAGGCATGCATGGTATTTACCTTAAGTCTGAAATCAAAACGGCCCGGAGCCCGCATCGGGCTGAGCGGCAAGCGGACGCATAGCGGTACGCTCACGGATGAGCCCGGCGCTATCCAGTAACCAGTAAAGCAGTTTCGCCACCACCACGCAGACCGCAAAAATAACACAGAAGAACACCACTCTGGAGGCAAACGCATCCAGACCTTCTCGTGCCAGTACAATCATGTTAAACACCGCGCCAAAGCAGAAGCTCTGCAAGATAGCAGCCTTATAGCGGTTCTGTTCCTGCTGGCCTTTCTCATACAGCCAGTCAAACCACTTGATAATCAAGCCGACGGCGACAGCACCGAGGGGGATAAACAGTGCCCCACCCATCACCAGTAGCGAACCAATCAACGTCGGCGATATCGCCAGCCCGGAATGGTTATCCAGCACTTCCCAGGTAAAGTAGTTCGCGCTGTTGAGCACCAGCGACGGGCGGCCGTGCCACAGCCAGCTGGGGATAAAGACATAGAAATCCCGTACGATTGGCGCCAACCCCTGGAAGTTGATTTTGTCGTAGTTTTGCAGCAGCAAACCCAGATTTTCCCACGGCGAGAACGTATCGCGAGTGAGGTAGAGGAAGGTATAAAACGCCTCAGATCCACTAACGTCCAGGTTATAGCGTTTTAGCGCCAGCCAAAACATACCAACAATACCGCCGACGCCCGCCATCACCAGCATCCACAGCGTTATCCAGCCGCGAATGAGGCCGATAAACAGGAACAAAGCAAACGCGATAATAATATTGGCTCGCGTGCCGCCAACAATCACGTAGGTCAACAACCCGAAGGCAACGGTGCTGACCAAAAACAACAGCCAGCCGCGAAAATCCTGCTTCAGGAAGTAAACCACCAGCATCGCCGGGATAAAGAAGTAGAAGAAGCGCTTTAAGGCCACGCCCGAGACATCCGCCGAGAAAATCTGGCTGTAGCTTTGCAGCTTGAACAGCAGGAAGCCGTTATGCATGAAGAACACGCTGACCGTGCCCAGCGCCACCAGCGCCAGCAATATCCAGCTCAGGTTCGCCTCGACCCGGTTGATGGTGAACACCTGCTGCGGAGGCCTGGTGCTGCGCGCCCGCAGCCGGGTTTTATAGCTTACGTAGTAGATAGCATAGAAGCAGCCCGCCGCCAGCAACGCCTGCAGCAGGTATTCCGGTGGCACCACGGCAACGTTAAAACCAAACACCAGCACACTGGTAAACGGAAAGCCAAAGAAGAAGGTCAGTAAGAACAGCAGCGAGAAGAAAACATTAAAATTGAACCGCACCCGGCGAAACTCGCGCCAGGTCAGCGTCAGAATAAATCCAGCGCCCAGCAGCCAGACCACCAGCAGCCCGGAAAATTCTAATAAGGTCATACGCTTTCTCCCTCAACCAGCCGCAGTGCCTGCTGCCAGCCCGCCAGATAACCCGGTTCAAAAAAGGCAATCTGCTGCTTATCCATCAGGCTCAGCTGGCGCTGCGCCTCACTTACCGTTGCGGCATCCAGCGCATCACCGGTAAACAATACCGGCACCTGCTGCTCCACCAGATCCTGCCAGAATGGGTTCTTACGATTCAGTACGAACGGGATATTGGCCTGAATCAGCAGGCACAGTGTGCCGATCCCCTGCTGACGCTCGAAGATAAACCAGCCGAGATCGCAGCCGGAGATCAGCTGCAGATAGTCACTGAATTCAATTTTCTCCGTCAGCAACTGAACCTGGCCGGCGGTAAATAACGCATCGGCGGCGGCACGTACACGGGCAATGTAGGCGTCGTTATTTGCCGGGTAGCCGAGTGGCACAACCACCTTCACCTCATTGCCAAACTGCTGATGAATCTCCTGTAACGCCTGTATATGCCGGTTGCTGGCATCGCCCGAATTGCCCAGCAGGATCGTTATTGGTCCCTGATGAGGCTGAGCGACGGGGACATTTTGCGCCAGCCGCGTGGGGAAATAGAGCAGCGACGCAGGCACGCCTGGATGGCGCTGATGGAAATGATTGATGTCACCCCGGGTAGCAAAAACCTGCGCGACACGCTTCTGCGCCTGCCGACGCAGCAGATAGAACAGGCGGAATTTCAGACTGGTGGCGTCCTCATACAGGTCGGCCCCCCAGATATGCCAGTAGAGCTGAGAGCGAGAAATTTTACCCGCCAGCAGCGCCAGCCACAGCTTAGGATTAAACTGCCCGTGGCAAAAGAAGCGCATCTCACGCTGCTGTCGAGCCAGAGCGATAACCGCTTCAGCCAACGCGCTTTTATCCGCGAAAACGCGTATCTGTAGCTGGGGATACTGCTCAGCCACAGAGGGCTGGTTCGCAACCAGCCAGAACTGACGCGGGGCCGTTGTTGGCACCACGTCATATATTACCTGGTTAAAAAAGCCCAGAACCGTCTGATTATGATGCGGTATATCCGAGCCTAAAAGATGGATTACTGTGGTCATTATCGTCTACGGTAGAGAGTAAATACGCCTGCACAGAGCGCGAAATAAGCGATATAAGTCGCCATATATGCCTGCGCTGCCCCCGCTGCACCGTGCAGCGGGATCAGCCAGCGGGAAAATCCAGTGAGCAGGATAAACTGGCTCACTTCGGTCAGAATGTAAAAACGCAGTGACGCCTTCGCTATCACCAGATAGCCAAAGACGTAGCAGCCGACCTTCAGCACATCGCCAATCAGCTGCCAGATAAACAGGTCGCGCATGCCGGTAAACTGGCTGGAAAACAGCAGCCAGATAACGAAATCGCGCAGCAGCCAAACGCAGAGACTGACCGCCATCACCGCAGGCAGAACAAAGCGCAGCGCGCGAATAATCTCCCGAGAAATATCCGCTTTATTGTCCAGACGTGCCAGCGTTGGCAGCAGCCAAACGCTAAACGAGGCGGTAATAAACTGCAAATAGGCGTCGGAGATGCTGCTCACCCCCTGCCACAGCCCAACCTGCTCCCAGCCCGCATGCGCCTGCAGCAGATTACGCATCATTACCCATGCCACCGGCAGCGTTACGGCGGTGATTAGCGCCATCAGGGTAAACTTACCGAGCTGGCGGGCGAACTCTGGCTGCCACACCGGTAACAGATAACGCATGGGCAGATGATCGCGCCGGGCCAGAACCGCCAGCGCCGGGATCATCACCAGCGCGGGCACCATCGCCAGGCCAACAAGCGCACCGCTGTAGCCGCCCAGCCAGTAACAGACAAACCAGGCCGCCACGCCAATGATGCTACCCACAATCAGCGCCAGCGCATTACCCGCCGCATCGCGGAAGCCTTTGACGATCGCCAGCGCCAGGTTAGCCCAGGCGATACCCAGCTGTAAAAACGCCACAATGCGAATCACCTGCTGATACTTTACATCACCGAACAGTGCCTGGCTGATAGGGGCAGCAAACAGCAAAAAGCCGACGGCCAGCAGTAGCGAAAAGCCAAGGACCATCGCCGACGCCGTGCCGGTCACCGCGCGGAGTTCCGCCGGATGCTGCTGGTGCTGCGCCACCAGCCTGGTCACGCCGTTAAAGATCCCGGCTCCTGCCAGCACGCCCAATACGGTGATCAACTGGCGGAAGTTACCCGCCTGTCCCACGCCCGACGGACCATACGCGACAGCCAGCATCTTCACCACCAGCAAACCGGCAGCAATTTTTACCAGTGTGGACGCGGCGGTCCACACGGAAGCTCTTGCCAGCGACATATCAGGAAAGATAGCTACGTAAGGAGCCGATCACCGTTTTCTGATTATTATCAGAAAGGTTATAGAACAGCGGCAACCTCAGCAGGCGGTCGCTGTCCTGTTGGGTAAAGCGATCGGTGCCGTGGAAACGACCAAAGCGCTGCCCGGCAGGCGAACTGTGTAGCGGGATGTAGTGGAACACCGCCATGATTTCGGCCTCTTTTAGCCAGGAAATCAGCGCGGTACGATCGTCGTTATCGCGCAGCTTCAGGTAGAACATATGCGCATTGTGCTCACAGTCTGCCGGAATGACCGGCAGTTCGATCCGCCCGCGCGCGGCAAACGGCTGCAACACGGTGTGGTAATTCTGCCAGAGCTGTAAACGCTGTTGATTGATGCGCTCAGCGGCTTCCAGCTGCGCCCAGAGGTAGGCCGCCTGCAAATCGGCCATCAGGTAGCTGGAACCGATGTCGCGCCAGGTATATTTATCCACCTGCCCGCGGAAGAACTGACTGCGGTTGGTGCCTTTTTCGCGAATGATTTCCGCCCGCTCAACCAGCGCCGCATCGTTTATCAGCGTCGCTCCACCCTCACCTCCGGCTGTGTAGTTTTTCGTCTCGTGAAAGCTGAAGCAGCCGATATGGCCAATTGTTCCCAGCGCACGCCCCTTATACGTGGACATCACCCCCTGCGCGGCGTCTTCGATCACCCAGAGTTTATGCTTCTTCGCCAGCGCCATAATGGTGTCCATTTCGCAGGCCACGCCCGCATAGTGGACCGGCACAATTGCTTTGGTACGCTCGGTAATCGCCGCCTCGATGAGCGTCTCGTCAAGATTCATCGTATCCGGGCGCACGTCAATAAAGACGATAGTGGCACCGCGAAGAACGAAGGCATTGGCGGTTGAAACAAAAGTATAGCTCGGCATGATCACTTCATCACCGGGCTGGATATCGATCAGGATCGCCGCCATTTCCAGCGAGGCGGTACAGGACGGAGTCAACAATACCTTACGGCTGCCGAACCGCTGCTCCATCCACTGTTGGCAGCGGCGGGTAAAGCCGCCATCGCCGCACAGCTTACCGCTGCCCATGGCCGACTGCATATATTCAAGTTCAGTTCCCACCACCGGTGGCGCGTTAAACGGGATCATGGCGTTTTCCTGTATAACCAGTAGGCGGTACGTTCAATCACGCCACCGCAGCGTAGATAGAGGCGCAGCGCAGCAAGGTTACCCAGCTGCGTTGCAACGTGAAGTCGGGTCAGGCGCCGGGCACGGCACCAGTCATTTGCCGCATCCATCAGCCGCTGGCCAATCCCTAATCCCTGATATGCAGGCAGCACGGCCAGTAGCCCAATGCGTGCCGTCCTGTCTTCCAGCTCGCGCAGAGAGACAAAGCCCTGCATGGTGCCCTGTTCATCCACCGCCAGCAGGCACTGATGGTCGAAAGTGCCGCGCACGGCGTTCTCAATCCACTGCGCGTAGAAGCGTCCGCTGTCGCCCGCGGCAAACCAGGGCGCGCGAAAGCGGCTCCAGATGAAGGCTTCACTCGCCGCCTGGCGCAGAGCCGGAATATGTTCGGCGCGGGCGATGCGAATACCGGTTGGGCGCTCGGCGGGGGTAATGCCCAGCACGCAGTCCGCCTCTCCCTCCACCATGCTGAAGCCCAGGGCGCTCAGCGCATCCAGTTCGGCACTTTGCTGTGCCAGCACTTTCACCTGCACCAGCGGCCAGTCGTCCAGCGTAGCGACATCCAGCGGCGTGTCGCCCTGTAGTTCCAGCAGTGCGCTCTGCTGCCCGAAAAATGCGTTTTCCCAGGCGAGAGGTTTAAGCGTGGCAAACATACGCACCTCCACGGGCAGGAAAAGCGAGCGCGTTAATCATCGCCACACGCCTTTGGTATCAACGATAAAGCTCTGCTGCACGGCTTCAGGCTTGATGGCTTTAAACTGACGGTGATCGACCAGCATCACCAGCACATCCGCCTGCCGGAGCGCATCGTCCAGCGTCAACAGCGTGACGGTGTTGCCCAGGTTTTGCGGAAGCTGGTCGATATTCGGTTCAACAACCAGCGTGCTGCCCTGGTGCCAGTCGGCAATCAGTCGGGTGACCTGCATCGCAGGGCTTTCCCGCAGATCGTCGATGTCCGGTTTAAACGCCAGGCCAAAGCAGGCAATTTTCAGGTCGCTGGCGCGCTTATTGTTGGCCATCAGGCACTCTGCTACCCGCTGCTTCACCTGTTCCAGTACCCAGTGGGGTTTCGCATCGTTGACTTCACGCGCGGTGCGGATCAAACGCGACTGCTGCGGGTTTTGCGCAACGATAAACCACGGATCGACGGCGATGCAGTGACCGCCTACACCCGGTCCGGGCTGCAGGATATTCACTCGCGGATGGCGATTAGCCAGACGGATCAGCTCCCAGACATTGATTTTCTGCTCTGCGCAGATCAGCGAGAGTTCATTGGCAAAAGCGATGTTGACGTCGCGGAAGCTGTTTTCAGTTAATTTGCACATTTCGGCGGTGCGGGCATTCGTCACCACGCACTCACCTTCAAGGAACAGGTTGTACAGATCGCAGGCCCGCTGCGAGCTGGTCGCGGTCATACCGCCGATCACCCGATCGTTTTTAAACAGCTCAACCATCACCTGCCCAGGCAGAACACGCTCCGGGCAGTAGGCAATGTGGATATCGGCTTCTTCGCCCGCCTGCTGGGGGAAAGTCAGGTCAGGACGCTCGCTGGCCAGCCACTCCGCCATGTGTTCGGTAGCACCGACCGGCGAGGTGGACTCAAGGATAACCAAATCCCCTTTTTTCAGTACGACCGCAACAGAGGCGGCAGCGGCGCGCACATAGGACATATCGGGCTGATGGTCACCTTCAAACGGTGTAGGAACGGCGATCAGAAAAGCGTCGGCGGGTTCCGGCCGGATAGCGGCACGTAAAAAACCCCCTTCAACGGCGGCTTTCACCACCCGATCGAGGTCGGGTTCAACAATATGGATCTCACCGCGATTAATGGTTTCTACCGTGTGAGCATTCACATCAATGCCGATAACCTGCTTCTGGCGTGAGGCAAAAGCCGCTGCGGTTGGCAGGCCGATATATCCCAGGCCGATAACTGAAATGGTGTTGAAATTCATAGTGTAATCCGATTATTTTTTAGTGCCTGCACGATGCGCTGGCAGGCAAGTCCATCACCGTAGGGATTATGTGCGTGACTCATCGTTTGCCAGGCTGCCTCATCGGTCAGCAGGCGGGTCACTTCACTGACTATTTTAGCACCGTCGGTCCCCACCAGCCTGACCGTGCCGGCCTCAATCGCTTCGGGACGTTCAGTGGCATCACGCATCACCAGCACCGGTTTACCCAGCGATGGCGCTTCTTCCTGGATGCCTCCGGAATCGGTGAGGATCAGCCAGGCCCTGTCCATCAGCCAGACAAACGGCAGATACTCCTGCGGCTCTATCAGAATGATGTTGTCGATACCTTTCAGGATGCGATTCACCGGTTCGCTGACATTTGGATTGAGGTGGACCGGATAGACAATTTGCAGCGGCGGGTGCAGACGGGCGATTTCAGCCAGTGCGTTGCAGATACGTTCAAATCCACCGCCAAAACTTTCACGACGATGACCGGTCACTAGCAGCAGTTTTTTATCAGCATCAAGGAAGGGATATCTGGCCGCCAGGCTATTCCGTAAAGTTTCATCGCTCAGTACGCGATCGCGCACCCAGAACAGCGCATCGATCACCGTATTGCCGGTAACAAAAATCCGCGAATCAGGCAGGTTTTCACGTATCAGATTCTGCCGGGAACGTTCCGTTGGCGCAAAATGGTAGCTGGCGAGGTGCCCGGTCAGCGTACGATTGGCCTCTTCCGGCCATGGAGAATAAAGATCGCCGGTACGCAAACCTGCCTCAATATGCCCGACGGGGATATGGTGATAAAACGCCGCCAGGCTGGCGGCCAGCGTGGTGGTGGTATCACCGTGAACCAGCACCACATCCGGGGTAAAATCGGCAAACACCGTTTTCAGCCCCTCAAGGATGCGGCTGGTGATTTCGGTCAGTCCTTGCCCCGGACGCATGATATTCAGATCGTAATCCGGCACCAGCGAGAACAGATGCAGCACCTGATCCAGCATCTCGCGATGCTGGGCGGTGACGCACAGGCGGGATTCTATTTCATGATCCTGCGCCAGCGCATGGACCAGCGGGGCCATTTTTATCGCCTCAGGGCGCGTGCCAAAAACCGTTAATACTTTCACCGTCGCTCTCTCAATTGGTCCGTTGATTAACAACATGACCCTTGCGAGGTCGGCGTATCAGCGCGGTCCCGGCGCCAGTCAGGGCACCTACCGCCCCCCACATGATCATCAATAACAGACGGCGCGGGCTGTCACGGGTTACCGGCTCTTCCGGCGTACGCAGATAGCGCCAGGTCTGGAATGCTTTAACCAGCGTTGGGCCGACGTTGAGCGTGGCCAGCATGGCACGATTCTGATCGTACTCAACATCGTAAGAAGGGCCGCTGGCCCGCAGGTTTTCCAGCCGAGCCTGTAACATGGGCCGACCCAGCAGGAACAGCTCGGAATCCGGTAGCTGCTCGGAAGGCGTATCGGTTTTAGTCTGCTCGAAACCCTGCTGCTGAGCAATCTTCAGCGCCTGCTCAACGCTGTGGATTTCACGATCGTAAATCGCGGTAGCGACTGCTTCCTGTCGTTTGATCTGTGCCTTCAGCTGGATGCTGCGTGCCGCCCATGCGCCGGTCAGCTCTTCATTAAGATGTGCCGTTGCGCGCGCATTGGCGAAAGCCACGTACTGGCGCAGCAGCGTATTGGCATCCCCCGAGGTTTCTGCAACCAGCTTAACGGTGTCATTGATGTTTTTCGCCGCGTCTGCCGGCTGGAACTGGATATTGGCGATTAACTCGTCCAGCAACGCCGCATCTTCACGCGCGCTGCCGGTTTGACGCTGCTTGTAGTAATCGGACTGCAGCCAGAAGTCGCGCCGGGTATCCCAGGCAGAAAGCTGCATGATAAATTCCTGGTACGCTTCATCCATGACCGTGGGCTGCGGGGCGTTCAGACTAAGATTACCGGCACGCTGATCCAGGTTATTGAGGAACTGCTGCTGGGAGTAAAAACCGGACAGCATGTTAACCGTCGGCCGATCGGTGATCGCCGTGGTACTCCATTTCGGCGTGACCAGCAGTGTGTAGATCCAGGCCAGCAGAGCGAACAGCACGCCTCCGCCAATAATCCAGAATTTACCGCGCCATAGCGCGCAGCAAAGACCGCGAATATCCAGCTCGTTATCGGCAGCAACAGGATGGGTCATACATCATTTCCTTATTGTCAGGGCATCTATCAATCAGTTAAAAAGTTTAGCTGTCGTTATTGTTATTACGCAGGCGACGCTTGATGCGTTTGATCATCCGCGCAACGCGCCAGGCGCGTTTTATGCAGTAGCCATAAAGCATAAAAGCCAGTAAGAACAGGATCAGCATGACCCATTCCGGGGTAAAACTCAGATATTCGCCCAGTACACCGATCGCCGCCAGCAGCGCTGCGGCCAGTGTAATCAGCATAAACGCCTGTCGCGAAGTGAAACCCGCACGCATAATAAGGTGATGAATATGCTGACGATCTGCCGAGAAGGGGCTCATTCCTTTACTCAGACGGCGATACATAATAGCGACCATATCCATCAAAGGAATAGCGATCAACCACAGCGCGGTAACTGGGGTAATCGGATGGCTTTCACCCTGAGTGGCGGCCAGCAGAATCCAGATAATCGTAAAGCCAATCAGCGTGCTGCCTGCATCGCCCATAAAGACCTTATAGCGACCGCCAAACATGCCGAGATTAAGCAAAATATAGGGGATAATGGCGGCGATCATCGTGAAACACCACATCGCAAGGCTGGCCTGTCCGTCAAACAACAGAATGATGCCCATCGCCATAAATGAAACGCAGGAAAGCCCGCCCAGCAGGCCATCAATACCGTCAACCATATTAAAGGCGTTGATCGCGGCCCAGACGGCAAACAGCGTCAGCACGTAGCCAAACGGACCAACAACCAGCTCCCAGGGGCCAAAGATATGGCCAAGGCTGAACAGATATAGTTTGGCCTTCACCATCATCACGACGGCAACACCGGCCTGTACCACGGCACGAATTTTTACGCTGATATCAAAGCGATCGTCCAGTGCGCCGACCAGGACAAGGCAGCCTGCACATACCAGATAGAGGCTAAAATGGGGGATGTAATAATCGGAAATAGCGAAAGCGAAGCAGCTTCCGGCAAAAACGGAAATGCCACCCACCAAAGGGATCACACCCTGATGACGCTTACGATAGTTTGGCCTGTCAACCAGACCGATTTTTTTGGCTGCCTTACGGGCAAAAAATAGAAACGCCAGCGAAAAAACAAAAGTCAGTACAAGCTCAGTACTCATATTGAGTAAATTCACATTAATCAGCTCTCTGCGAAGAATTGCGTAATGTTATAAGCAAAAATAGTGCCATAATCATCCGTGTAATTCTGATTTTATCGACCAGGACGAGCAAAAATTAACCGCATTTAATTGCAGTCCTGAACCATACACCAGGTTTAGTTCTCCCTTAACCGGCTAGCGTATAGGTCAAAAACAAAAAACGCCACGACTAAGCGTGGCGTTACCCGAGTTTGTTTTTTGGCGAAGACAACGAAAACGGCAACGCTTCACTTCAGCAACGCACCGCTTTCAGAGCATCATCAAACCATTACGAACGTTTCATCATGTCGAAGAATTCGTCGTTTGTTTTGGTCATCGCCAGTTTGTTAATGAGGAATTCCATCGCGTCGATTTCACCCATTGGATGAATGATTTTGCGCAATATCCACATTTTCTGCAGCTCTTCGGATGTAGTAAGCAGCTCTTCTTTACGCGTACCTGAACGATTATAGTCGATAGCAGGGAATACGCGCTTCTCAGCGATTTTACGCGCGAGATGCAGTTCCATGTTGCCGGTACCTTTGAATTCTTCGTAGATAACTTCATCCATTTTAGAACCGGTATCGACCAGCGCAGTCGCGATGATAGTCAGGCTTCCGCCCTCTTCAACGTTACGTGCAGCACCGAAGAAACGCTTTGGACGATGCAGGGCGTTCGCATCAACACCACCGGTCAGAACCTTACCAGAGGCAGGAACAACGGTGTTGTAGGCACGCGCCAGACGGGTGATGGAGTCCAGCAGGATGATGACATCCTTTTTATGCTCAACCAGGCGCTTAGCCTTCTCGATCACCATTTCAGCAACCTGCACGTGGCGTGATGCTGGCTCGTCAAAGGTAGAAGCAATCACTTCGCCTTTAACCAGACGCTGCATCTCGGTCACTTCTTCCGGACGCTCGTCAATCAGCAGTACCATCAGCACACAGTCAGGATGGTTGTAAGCGATGCTCTGCGCGATATTCTGCAGCAGCATGGTTTTACCGGCTTTCGGCGGTGCCACGATCAGGCCACGCTGGCCACGACCAATCGGCGATGCCAGATCCAGCACGCGTGCGGTAAGGTCTTCGGTAGACCCGTTACCACGCTCCATACGCAGACGAGAGTTCGCATGCAGCGGGGTTAAGTTTTCAAACAGGATTTTGCTACGCGCATTTTCCGGTTTGTCGTAGTTAACTTCGTTAACTTTCAGCAGCGCAAAGTAACGTTCACCCTCTTTTGGTGGACGGATCTTTCCAGAGATTGTGTCACCAGTGCGGAGGTTGAAGCGGCGGATTTGGCTGGGGGAAACGTAGATATCATCGGGGCCTGCGAGGTAGGAACTGTCTCCGGAGCGGAGGAAACCAAATCCGTCCTGGAGTATCTCGAGTACGCCATCGCCGAAAATATCTTCGCCACTTTTAGCATGCTGCTTGAGGATGGCGAAAATAATATCCTGTTTGCGCATACGCGCCAGGTTTTCCAGCCCCATATTTTCGCCGAGAGTGATCAGGTCAGAAACCGGCGTATTTTTTAATTCGGTAAGATTCATAATGGTGGGTTCTTAAACTCGGGGTAAATCTTGAACTGTTTGTCGTGAATAGTATGGCAAAAGGTCCATGCCTGTTAAATGGCACTCTGTTCTAAAGTCCGCTCGATGATCACGTACAGGAAAACGCAGATCCGAAACGAGGAGACGGTGTAGAAAGACGCCGGAATTCAGTTGATGCTAACCGTCAGATTGCTGAATGTCTGTAAGATTTAGACGAAAACAGTATTCAACAAGGGATAATTCTAAAGATTCAAACTACAGGTAAGTTCGTCGTGCAGCAGATTTAAGTTAGCACGCTTAATGCAGGGCGTCTAGCGGTCTGAGTAAAATTACAAACCGCCAGGCGCCAGCAAAGCATGATTAGCCCAGGTTCGCGTTCAGGAACTCTTTAAGCTGACCTTTAGACAGTGCGCCAACTTTAGTCGCGATGACTTCGCCACCTTTAAACAACAGCAGCGTTGGGATGCCGCGAATGCCGTACTTAGGCGCTGTAGCTGGATGCTCATCAATGTTCAGCTTGGCAATAGTCAGCTTGCCTTCATACTCTTCGGCAACTTCGTTCAGGATTGGGGCAATCATCTTGCAGGGGCCACACCATTCTGCCCAGAAGTCTACCAGCGTTAAACCATCAGCTTTCAGGACATCAGTTTCGAAGCTATCATCGGACAGGTGAACAATTTGAGCGCTCATGTTTACTCCAGGGGATTATCTTGATCTTGATGATGTAGCATTAAGCAGCATCAGATTAACAATTTCACTGCTTTTATTTCAACGGATATGCTTTCGTAAAGCAATACTTAGCTGATATTCTACCACACTATGAGCAAAACACACTTAACCGAAAAGAAGTTTTCCGACTTCGCCCTGCATCCTCAGGTCATTGAAGCCCTTGATAATAAAGGGTTTCATAATTGCACGCCTATTCAGGCGCTGGCATTACCTTTTACGCTCTCCGGGCGTGATGTAGCAGGTCAGGCGCAAACCGGTACGGGCAAGACGATGGCGTTTTTAACGTCAACGTTTCATCATCTTCTTTCTCACCCTGCACTGGAAGGCCGCCAGGTTAACCAACCGCGCGCGCTGATTCTGGCTCCGACGCGTGAACTGGCCGTTCAGATCCATGCGGATGCGGAACCGCTGGCGCAGGTTACCGGGCTGAAACTCGGTCTGGCCTACGGTGGCGATGGTTATGACAAGCAACTGAAAGTGCTGGAAAGCGGTGTCGATATTCTGATTGGCACCACGGGCCGTTTAATCGATTATGCGAAACAAAATCACGTTAATTTAGGTGCCATCCAGGTCGTCGTCCTCGATGAAGCCGATCGCATGTTCGATCTCGGCTTTATCAAAGATATCCGCTGGCTTTTCCGCCGCATGCCTGCTGCGAACCAGCGCCTGAATATGTTGTTCTCCGCCACGCTGTCGTTCCGCGTGCGCGAGCTGGCCTTCGAAAACATGAACAACGCCGAGTACGTTGAAGTCGAGCCAGAGCAGAAAACCGGGCACCGCATTAAAGAAGAGCTGTTCTACCCTTCCAACGAAGAAAAAATGCGTTTGCTGCAAACGCTGCTGGAAGAAGAGTGGCCTGATCGGGCGATTATTTTCGCCAATACCAAGCACCGCTGCGAAGATATCTGGGGCCATCTGGCCGCCGATGGTCATCGCGTAGGCCTGCTGACCGGTGATGTGGCTCAGAAAAAACGCCTGCGTATTCTGGACGATTTCACCAAAGGCGACGTGGATATTCTGGTTGCGACCGACGTAGCCGCCCGTGGTTTACACATTCCTGCGGTAACGCACGTGTTTAACTACGACCTGCCTGACGATCGCGAAGATTATGTTCATCGCATCGGACGTACCGGCCGCGCTGGCGCTAACGGGCACTCAATCAGTCTGGCCTGCGAAGAGTACGCGCTGAACCTGCCAGCGATTGAAGAATATATCGGCCACAGCATTCCGGTCAGCCGCTATAACAGCGATGCGCTGATGACTGAGCTGCCGCAGCCAAAACGCTTAACCCGCAACCGCACAGGCAACAATCTGCGTCGTGGGGGAAATAACAATCGCCGTGGTAGCGCACCGCGAAACCCTAACCGCAAACGTTCAGGTTAACGTCTCTATGCTCAGCGCGTCATCACTCTATGCTGCAATCGATCTGGGATCGAACAGTTTTCATATGTTGGTGGTGCGCGAGGTGGCTGGCAGTATCCAGACCATTGCCCGCATCAAGCGTAAAGTGCGTCTGGCTGCCGGCCTTGATGGCAGCAGCCATCTTTCTGAAGAAGCGATGGAGCGCGGCTGGCAGTGTCTGCGGCTGTTTTCAGAACAGCTACAGGATATTCCCCCGGAGCAGATGCGCGTCGTGGCCACCGCCACACTGCGTATCGCCGTCAACGCCGACAGTTTTCTGGTTAAGGCTCAGCAAATCCTCAATTGCCCGATTAATGTGATCAGCGGTGAAGAGGAAGCGCGGCTGATCTATCAGGGCGTCGCTCATACTACCGGCGGGTCCGATAAACGCCTGGTGGTGGATATTGGCGGCGGCAGTACGGAACTGGTCACCGGTAGAGGTTCGCAAACCACCTCACTGTTCAGCCTGTCGATGGGTTGCGTCACCTGGCTGGAACGCTATTTTACCGACCGCCATCTGGGAAAAGAGAATTTTGCTCAGGCTGAAGAAGCGGCCCGCGAAATGATCCACCCGGTAGCGAGCGTGCTGCGTGAGAACGGCTGGCAGGTCTGCGTGGGGGCTTCCGGTACCGTGCAGGCGCTGCAGGAAATCATGATGGCGCAGGGTATGGATGAACGCATTACCCTGAACAAACTGCAGCAGCTCAAACAGCGTGCCATTCAATGCGGCAAGCTGGAGGAGCTGGAAATAGAAGGACTGACGCTGGAGCGCGCACTGGTGTTCCCGAGCGGGCTGTCGATCCTGATTGCTATCTTCACCGAACTGAATATCAGCAGCATGACCCTGGCAGGTGGCGCACTGCGCGAGGGCCTGGTGTACGGCATGCTGCATCTTCCGGTCGATCGTGATATCCGTAAACGCACGCTGCACAATATTCAGCGCCGCTTCGCTATCGATGTTGAGCAGGCCGATCGCGTGCGCCAGCTGGCGGAAAGCTTCACCCGTCAGGTGAGCAATGGCTGGAAGCTGGACGATCTGAGCCGCGATCTGTTGGAAAGCGCCTGCCTGATCCATGAAATCGGTCTGAGCGTCGATTTCCGCCAGGCTCCGCAGCATTCCGCTTATCTGGTACGTCATCTGGACCTGCCGGGCTTTACGCCCGCGCAGAAAAAACTACTGGCCACCCTGCTGCAAAACCAGGTCAACGGCATCGACCTGGCGCTGTTAAGCCAGCAGAATGCCGTACCGCCGCGCGTAGCGGAACGCCTGTGCCGTCTGCTACGCCTGGCAATTATCTTCTCCAGCCGCCGTCGTGATAACACGCTCCCTGCGGTTCGCTTACAGGCCGATGATGATACGCTGAGCCTCACGCTACCTGCAGGCTGGCTGCAGGCGCATCCGCTACGCGCCGAACTGCTGGAGCAGGAAGTCCACTGGCAGAGCTATGTACACTGGCATCTGACCGTCGTCTGACTGCCGTATTATTTCTTTGCTTTATCCAGCATCGCCCGCAGACCGGCTACCCGACTTTGGCCGGTTTGCATCCGCTCTTCCGCACTCACCACCTTGCGCTCTCGCTCCCACTGCAGATCATCCTGCGGCAGTTCCAGTAAGAAGCGGCTGGGCTCCGGGCGAATCAGCTCACCGTACTGACGGCGTTCGCGGCACAGACTGAAGGTCAGCTCTTTTTGCGCACGGGTGATGCCGACATAGGCCAGACGACGTTCTTCCTCAACGTTGTTTTCATCAATACTGCTCTGATGGGGTAACAATCCCTCTTCCATGCCCACCAGATACACATAGGGGAACTCAAGACCCTTTGAGGCATGCAGCGTCATCAGCTGAACCTGATCGGCTTCTTCATCGCTCTCGCCACGTTCCATCATATCGCGCAGGGTGAAGCGCGTGACGACCTGGGTCAGCGTCATCGGTTCATCAATATCACTGCCTTCGAGCATTTCCGTCATCCACTGGAACAGCGTATTGACATTCTTCATGCGCATTTCTGCGGCTTTCGGGCTGGCGGAGGTTTCAAACAGCCAGCTCTCATAGTCGATGCCGTGGATCAGATCGCGTACGGCGGCCACCGGCTCCCGCTCGGCCAGCCTTGCAATTTCCTGCAGCCAGTGGGTGAAGCGCTGGAGTGATTCCAGCCCGCGACCGGTCAATGTCTGGCTCAGTCCCATATCAAAGCTGGCGGTAAACAGGCTTTTATTACGCTGCATCGCCCATTCACCCAGCTTTTGTAATGTGGCCGATCCAATTTCGCGCCGGGGTGTATTAACAATGCGCATAAATGCGCTGTCGTCATCGGCGTTGGTCAGTACCCGCAGGTAGGCCAACAGATCTTTGATCTCGGGGCGCGAGAAGAACGACGTACCGCCGGAAATCCGGTACGGAATACGGTTCTGCATCAGCATTTTTTCAAACACTCGCGACTGGTGGTTACCGCGATAGAGAATGGCGTAGTCTTTATACTGCGTCTTGTTAATAAAATGGTGTGCTATCAGCTCGCCCGCTACCCGTTCGGCCTCGTGCTCTTCATGGTTAGCCATCACCACTTTGAGTTCAGCGCCGTAACCCAGCTCGGAGAAGAGGCGCTTTTCAAACACGTGCGGGTTATTCGCAATCAGGATGTTCGCGGCTTTCAGGATGCGCTCAGACGAACGGTAGTTCTGCTCCAGCTTGATCACCTGCAACGCCGGGAAATCCTCTTTTAGCAGCACCAGATTCTGCGGCCGCGCCCCGCGCCATGAATAGATAGACTGGTCATCATCCCCAACTACAGTAAAGCGTGCACGGCTGCCTACCAGCAGTTTAACCAGCTCGTACTGGCTGGTGTTGGTATCCTGATATTCATCCACCAGCAGGTAGCGAATGCGCTGCTGCCAGCGTTCACGGACTTCCTGGTTGCGCTGGAACAGCAGCGTGGGCAGCAGGATCAGATCGTCGAAATCCAACACGTTGCAGGATTTCAGGTGTTTGTCATACAGTGCGTAGCAGTGGGCAAAGAGCTTATCGCGCTCGGACTTCGCGCCCGCGGCGGCACGCGGCGGGTCCAGCAGATCGTTTTTCCAGTTTGAGATCGTCGAAGTTAACAGCTGAAGCAGATTTTTATCGTTTTCCAGCCACTCTTCGGTCAGATCCTTCAACAGCGCCAGCTGATCCTGATCGTCAAACAGCGAGAAGTTAGATTTCATTCCCAGCGCAGCATATTCACGCTTGATGATTTCCAGACCGAGCGTATGGAAAGTAGAGATCATCAGCCCGCGTGCTTCTTTGCGTCCCAGCGTCTGCGCCACGCGCTCTTTCATCTCGCGCGAGGCTTTATTGGTGAAGGTGACCGCAGCAATATGCCTCGCCTGGTAGCCACACTCGCGGATCAGGTGAGCAATTTTATTGGTAATCACGCGCGTTTTACCCGAGCCGGCTCCAGCCAGTACCAGACAGGGTCCGGTAACAAATTCGACGGCGTGTTGCTGACCAGGATTAAGACGCATAGCTTGATTATTCCACTAATAAAACAGGCAGGAAGTATAACTAAAGAAAGCCTGCCTGTGGAGCGGTCCGAAAACACGCTCTGACCATGGGCACGAGATCATCATTTAGCCACCTGGCCGATATGGCATCAAATGCCCCTGTCGCGCCGGGAAGAGTGAGCAGGTATAGTAAGCGCCATCCGGCCCACTGGCCTGACTGACTGAATATTCTGGAGAGCAACATGGCGAAAATGGCAGCAGCACTGCACATTCTGGTTAAAGAAGAGAAATTGGCACTGGATCTGCTGGAACAGCTGAAACAGGGTGGTGATTTTGAAAAGCTGGCTAAGAAGCACTCTACCTGCCCTTCTGGGAAAAAAGGCGGACATCTGGGTGAGTTTAAGCAGGGTGCGATGGTACCGGCATTCGATAAAGTGGTGTTCTCCTGCCCGCTGATCGAGCCGCAGGGCCCGCTGCATACGCAGTTCGGCTACCACATCATTAAAGTGCTGTACCGCAAATAAAATAATGGCACCCGAGGGTGCCATTTTTCACTCTGGCGGAGAATTAATCCGCTGAGAACATTAGCCTGCTACGGCGATACGTTTCATGTCGGTCATGTAGCCACGCAGGATGCGGCCTACAGATTCGATTGGGTGCTGACGAATCGCTTCGTTAACGTCACGCAGCTGTGCGTTATCAACGGTAGTTGAAGTGCTTGCTGCTTTACCCAGATCGCCCGCCTGCAGTGTAGTCATGAACTCTTTCAGCAGCGGTACCGCCGCGTAAGAGAACAGGTAGTTACCGTATTCTGCGGTATCAGAGATAACCACGTTCATTTCATACAGACGCTTACGTGCGATGGTGTTCGCAATCAGCGGCAGCTCGTGCAGTGATTCGTAGTAGGCAGACTCTTCGATGATGCCTGCATCCAGCATGGTTTCAAACGCCAGCTCAACGCCCGCTTTTACCATCGCTACCATGACCACGCCTTCGTCGAAGTAGGTCTGCTCGGCAATTTTGCCTTCGAACTGCGCTGCGGTTTCGAATGCGGTTTTACCGGTCTCTTCACGCCAGCCCAGAAGGTTTTTGTCGTCGTTAGCCCAGTCAGCCATCATACCGGAAGAGAATTCGCCGGAGATGATGTCATCCATGTGCTTCTGGAACAGCGGAGCCATGATGGTTTTCAGCTGCTCGGACAGCGCGTAGGCACGCAGTTTAGCCGGGTTAGACAGGCGATCCATCATCAGCGTGATACCACCCTGCTTCAGCGCTTCGGTGATGGTTTCCCAGCCGAACTGAATCAGTTTTTCTGCGTAGGCCGCATCAGTACCTTCCGCCACCAGCTTGTCGAAACACAGCAGAGAACCAGCCTGCAGCATACCGCACAGGATAGTCTGCTCGCCCATCAGGTCAGATTTCACTTCCGCAACGAAAGAGGATTCCAGCACGCCCGCACGGTGACCACCGGTTGCCGCGGCCCAGGCTTTAGCAATCGCCATACCTTCGCCTTTTGGATCGTTTTCCGGGTGAACCGCGATCAGCGTTGGCACACCGAAACCACGCTTGTATTCTTCACGAACTTCCGTACCCGGGCACTTCGGCGCCACCATCACAACAGTGATGTCTTTACGGATCTGCTCACCGACTTCAACGATGTTGAAACCGTGAGAGTAGCCCAGCGCAGCACCGTCTTTCATCAGCGGCTGTACTGCCTGAACAACAGAAGAGTGCTGTTTGTCCGGAGTCAGGTTAACCACCAGGTCAGCCTGTGGGATCAGATCTTCGTAAGTGCCAACCTGGAAACCGTTTTCGGTCGCTTTGCGCCATGAAGCACGTTTCTCAGCGATCGCTTCTGCACGCAGAGCGTAAGAGATGTTCAGGCCAGAATCGCGCATGTTCAGGCCCTGGTTCAGACCTTGGGCACCACAGCCAACGATGACGACTTTTTTACCTTTCAGGTAGCTTGCTTCATCAGCAAATTCTTCGCGCGCCATGAAGCGGCATTTACCTAATTGCGCTAACTGGTTGCGCAGGTTCAAAGTGTTGAAATAGTTAGACATGGGCACTCCTGGGTTGTGTTCGCGTTTTATTTGTTGTCCGGGCTGTCGGTTTCTCCGCCCTGAATAGACTCTATCATATGACAGGAAATCTATTGCTGAAATTGATATATTAACAACGTGACATTGCATGTTTTGCAACGTAAAAACGAGGTTCGATTCCATGGATTTGCGCGACCTGAAATTATTCCTTCATCTGGCGGAAAGCCGCCATTTCGGGCGCAGTGCGCGCGCCATGCACGTCAGCCCCTCCACACTCTCCCGCCAGATCCAGCGGCTGGAAGAGGACCTGGGCCAGGCGCTGTTCCTACGTGATAACCGCACTGTTACCCTGACGGATGCTGGCGAAAGTCTGCGGCAGTTTGCACAGCAGACGCTGTTGCAGTATCAGCAGATGCGTCACGCCATAGGCCAGAATGGTCCATCACTAAGCGGTGAGCTGCGACTGTTCTGTTCCGTGACCGCCGCCTACAGCCATCTGCCGCCGATCCTCGATCGCTTTCGTGCCGAACATCCGCTGGTTGAAATCAAGCTGACCACCGGGGATGCCGCCGATGCGGTGGAGAAGGTGCAGTCAAACGAGGTCGATATTGCCATTGCCGGACGCCCGGAAATGCTGCCCGCCAGCATTGGCTTTATGCCGCTGGGGCTAATCCCGCTGGTGCTGATTGCGCCCGCGCTGCCCTGCCCGGTACGTAACCAGGCAACTCAGGCAGAGCCGGACTGGGCACAGATCCCATTTATCCTGCCCGCACAGGGGCCATCGCGCCGCCGTATCGACCTCTGGTTTCGCCATCGTCATATTGCGAATCCAATGATTTACGCCACGGTATCCGGGCATGAAGCGATTGTTTCGATGGTCGCATTGGGCTGCGGTATTGCACTACTGCCGGATGTGGTGCTGGAGAACAGCCCGGAACCGATTCGTAACCGTATTCTGGAACTGGAAGATGTGGAGATGGTTGCGCCGTTCGAACTGGGCGTGTGCGTACAAAAAAAGCGGCTCACCGAGCCGCTTATTGATGCGTTCTGGAATCTGCTTTAGCCGGCAAGGAAGAAACGGAACGCCGGGTTACTGGTTTCATCGTGGAAATCATATCCCAGCGCCGCCATGTGCTCTTCAAACTGCGGTTCGTTATCGCTCAGTTCAAACGCAGCCAGCACGCGACCATAATCGGTACCGTGGCTGCGGTAGTGGAATAGAGAGATATTCCAGTGCGTTCCCAGCGTTTGCAGGAAGCGCAGCAGCGCCCCAGGGGCTTCCGGGAATTCGAAGCTGAACAGCCTTTCACGCAGCGGCTTAGATGGACGACCGCCGACCATATAACGCACGTGCAGTTTCGCCATTTCATCATCGGACAGATCGACCACCTTGTAGCCGCCTTCGGTCAGCAGTTCCAGGATTTCCTGGCGCTCCTCAAGTCCACGGGTCAGCCGGACGCCGACAAAAATGCAGGCGTCGTCGGCGTTAGCATAACGATAGTTAAACTCCGTGACCGAACGCCCACCAAGCAGCTGGCAAAACCGCAGGAAGCTGCCCTGTTGTTCAGGAATGGTCACCGCCAGTAGCGCTTCACGCTGTTCACCCAGTTCACAGCGCTCAGACACATAGCGTAAACCATGGAAGTTGACGTTAGCACCGGAAAGCACGTGTGCCAGGCGTTCACCTTTAATCTGGTGCTGCTGGATATACTTCTTCATGCCAGCCAGCGCCAGTGCACCGGATGGCTCCGCCACCGCACGCACATCGTCAAACAGGTCCTTCATCGCCGCGCAGATAGCATCGCTGTCTACGGTCACGATGTCGTCAATATACTCCTGGCACAGACGGAAGGTCTCGCTGCCGATCCGCTTCACCGCCACGCCTTCAGCAAACAGCCCAACACGAGGCAGATCGACAGGCTGGCCGGCATCCAGCGCCGCCTTGAGGCAGGCCGAGTCGTTGGATTCCACAGCGATGACCTTAATCTGCGGCATCAGCTGCTTAATCAGCACCGCGACACCCGCGGCCAGACCTCCGCCCCCCACCGGCACAAATACGCGATCGAGATGCGCATTCTGCTGCAGCAGTTCCATTGCCAGGGTTCCCTGCCCGGCAATGACCATCGGGTGATCGAACGGCGGAACAAAGGTATAGCCCTGCTGTTCCGACAGTTCTATCGCCTTGGCTTTTGCTTCGTCAAAGTTGGCACCGTACAGGTAAGCCTCACCGCCAAATGCCCTCACCGCATCGACTTTGATATCCGCTGTAGCAACCGGCATCACGATCAGGGACTTAATACCCAGCCTGGTCGCGGATAGCGCCACGCCCTGCGCATGATTTCCCGCAGACGCAGTGACAACGCCCCGCGCCTTTTGCTCTTCGGTCAGTCCGGCGATCATCGCGTAAGCGCCACGCAGCTTAAAGCTGTGTACCGGCTGACGATCTTCCCGCTTGACCAAAATCGTGTTGCCAAGGCGCGAAGAGATTTTCTCCATCTTCTGCAGCGGCGTTACCTGTGCGACTTCGTATACCGGTGCGCGTAGCACCGCACGTAGATACTCCGCCCCACAGGGTTGTGCGGGTAGCGGTTGCGACTCAGCCATACTTTTTAGCCTCCCAGCTTACTCTTATCGCGGACGGCACCTTTGTCTGCGCTGGTTGCCAGGGTGGCATACGCACGCAGGGCAAAGGAAACCTGACGCACGCGGCCGTGTGGCGTCCAGGCCTCATCACCGCGGGCCAGCTCTTTTTCACGACGTGCATGGATTTCGTTGTCTGGCAGATCCAGATGAATACGACGATTTGGAATATCCAGCTCGATCATGTCGCCATCCTGAATCAGCGCGATGGTGCCGCCACTCGCCGCTTCTGGTGAGATGTGCCCCACAGAAAGACCGGAAGACCCTCCCGAGAAACGGCCATCGGTGATCAGCGCACAGGCTTTGCCCAGCCCCATCGATTTCAGATAGGTGGTCGGATAGAGCATTTCCTGCATGCCAGGGCCGCCTTTTGGCCCTTCGTAGCGGATAACAACACAGTCGCCCGCCACCACTTTGCCACCCAGGATCGCTTCTACCGCATCATCCTGGCTTTCGTAGACTTTTGCCGGGCCTTTGAAAGTCAGCAGCTCAGCATCTACGCTAGCGGTCTTCACGATACAGCCATCTTCTGAGATGTTGCCGTACAGCACGGCCAAACCGCCATCCTGAGAGAACGCGTGTTCGCGAGTGCGGATACACCCTTCCTGACGGTCATCATCCAGCGTGTCCCAGCGGCAATCCTGTGAGAAGGCCTGAGTGGTACGAATACCGGCTGGACCCGCGCGGAACATCTTTTTCACCGCTTCATCTTTGGTCAGCATGATGTCGTACTGATCCAGCGTTTCACGCATGGTTTGCTGCAGAATGTTGCGCACGCTGGTGTCTATCAACCCTGCACGATCCAGCTCGCCAAGAATACCGATCACGCCACCTGCACGGTGAACGTCTTCCATATGATATTTCGGCGTACTTGGCGCCACTTTACACAGGTGCGGGACTTTACGTGACAGGCGATCGATATCGGACATGTTGAAGTCGATCTCGCCTTCCTGCGCGGCCGCCAGCAGGTGCAGAACGGTATTCGTTGAACCTCCCATAGCGATATCCAACGTCATTGCATTCTCGAACGCGGCTTTAGTCGCGATATTACGCGGCAGCATGTTGACATCATCCTGCTCGTAATAGCGTTTAGTCAGGCTAACAATGCGCTGGCCGGCGGTCAGGAACAGCTCTTTACGGTCAGCGTGTGTCGCCAGCAGCGAGCCGTTGCCCGGTTGAGACAGGCCCAGCGCTTCGGTCAGGCAGTTCATCGAGTTGGCGGTGAACATACCGGAACAGGAGCCGCAGGTCGGGCAGGCGGAACGTTCAATCTGGTCACTATCGGCATCGCTGACGTTAGGGTTTGCACCCTGAATCATTGCATCGACGAGATCCAGCTTGATGATTTTATCTGACAGCTTGGTTTTACCGGCTTCCATCGGGCCGCCGGAAACGAAGATTACTGGAATGTTCAGGCGCAGCGACGCCATCAGCATTCCCGGGGTGATCTTGTCACAGTTGGAGATACAGACCATGGCATCGGCGCAGTGCGCGTTAACCATGTATTCAACCGAGTCGGCGATCAGTTCACGCGACGGCAGAGAATAGAGCATGCCGCCGTGGCCCATGGCGATACCATCATCAACGGCGATGGTATTGAATTCTTTCGCCACGCCGCCTGACGCTTCAATCTGCTCGGCGACCAACTTACCCAAATCGCGCAGGTGCACGTGACCCGGCACGAACTGCGTGAAGGAGTTTACAACCGCAATAATCGGCTTACCGAAGTCATCATCGGTCATTCCTGTGGCGCGCCACAGGGCACGGGCGCCCGCCATATTGCGCCCGTGGGTGGTGGTAGCGGAACGGTACTTAGGCATGCTCTATTACTCCAGAAATCGATGGTACGCGGGTGTCAACTGACGCCCGAGAAAATGTATAGTTCTTATGAGTTAACCGGGTCCAGCCAACCCCATTTGTCTTCCGTTTCACCAGTGAACAGACCAAAGAATGCAGACTGAATACGCTCGGTCACCGGACCACGCTTGCCCGCGCCGACCTGAATACCGTCAACGCTGCGTACCGGGGTGATCTCTGCAGCAGTACCGGACATGAAGACTTCATCTGCCAGATACAGTGATTCACGAGAAAGCACCTGCTCACGGACTTCGATACCCAGGTCCTGCGCCAGTTTGATGATGGCGTCACGAGTAATACCCGGCAGTGCGGAAGAGGTGAACGGCGGGGTAAACAGAATGCCGTCTTTCACTTCAAACAGGTTCTCACCGGCACCTTCAGAGATGTAGCCCTGAGTGTCCAGTGCGATACCTTCCTGATAGCCGTGACGGCGCGCTTCGCTACCAACCAGCAGGGAAGACAGGTAGTTACCACCGGCTTTAGCCGCGGTTGGCAGGGTGTTTGGCGCCACGCGGTTCCATGAAGACACCATCGCATCAATGCCCTGTTCCAGCGCTTCAGCACCCAGGTAAGCACCCCACGGGAACGCGGCGATGATCACATCAGTGCTGTAGCCATCTGGTGGGTTCACGCCCAGACCAACATCACCCACAAATACCAGCGGACGGATATACGCGCTTTTCAGGTTGTTTTTGCGCAGCGTTTCACGGCACGCTTCCATCAGTTCATCAACGCTCTGGCTGACAGGGAAACGATAGATTTTTGCAGAATCACGCAGACGCTGCATGTGTTCACGATGGCGGAAGACCACTGGTCCTTTGTGCGAGTCATAGCAACGGACGCCTTCGAATACGGATGTACCGTAGTGCAGTGCGTGGGACATGACGCTCACCTTCGCGTCTTCCCATTTAACCATCTCGCCATTGAACCAGATAAAGTCAGCTTTCTTCGTCATTCTTATTTCCTTGCCCGCTTAAGCGCGGATTTGTTGTGTTGTCTGTTGTTGAACCTGGACGCATTCAACGTCCATCAGTTTACTTAACTGCGTTGACAGTAAATCGACAGAGCGCTGGCTGGCAACGGTCAATTCAATATTAATATTGTCGGTATTCGCCTGCGAAGCCATATTCATCGTGCACACCTGAAAACCACGGTGGCGAACTACGCGTAAAATACGTTCCAGTACTTCCGGGCGAAAACGCGCTTCGATAGACAATTGATGCTGCATCATGAGGTTTTCTCCATCATATTTTCGTTGCTGGCACCGGGTGGTACCAGAGGCCAGACGTTCTCATGCTCGTCAATCGCGACGTGGAGCATGTATGGCCCTTCACTGTGCAGCAAAGCGTCTAATGCGGCCTCGACCTGATCTTTACGGGTAATGCGCTGGCCGGGGATATTGAAAGCGCTGGCCAGTGTGAGAAAGTCCGGGTTATCTGAGAGATTGGTTTCGCTGTAACGTTCTTCGAAGAACAGCTGCTGCCACTGGCGCACCATACCTAAACGCTGGTTATCCAGCAGCACGATTTTCACCGGCAGCTGCTTGCGTTTAATGGTACCCAGCTCCTGCACATTCATCATAAATGAGCCATCGCCGGAGACGCAGATCACGGTATCGTCGGGGCGAGCCACCTGAGCACCTACGGCAGCTGGCAGGCCAAAGCCCATCGTGCCCAGGCCGCTGGAGGTGATGAAATTCTCCGGTCGGGTAAAGCTCATATGCTGCGCCGCCCACATCTGGTGCTGGCCGACATCGGTAGTCACAATGCTGCTCGCCGATTTACGGTCAGAAAGCTGCTTCAGGAACAGCGGAGCAAAGATAGCCTCCCCCGGGTGATCGTAACGCCAGCCGTGATCGGCTTTCAGCGCTTTGATCTCTTCACGCCAGGCTGAGATCGCTACCGGATGATAAAGATCCGGCAGCAGCTTGTTCAGATCGCCCTGCAGGGCAACGTGCGCACGGCGCAGTTTGTTCAGCTCCGCCGGGTCGATATCCATATGGATGACGCTGGCATGTGGTGCGAAGGTATCCAGCTTGCCGGTCACCCGGTCGTCAAAGCGGGCACCGACGGCAATCAGCAGATCGCACTGCTGAACGGCGAGGTTCGCCGCCTTAGTGCCGTGCATACCCAACATGCCGAGATAGCACTCATCTTCCATATCCGGCGTTCCCAGACCTTTTAAGGTCGCAACGGTAGGGATTCCGGTTTCTTTGGCGAAGGCCCGCAGCGCATGTACTGCATCGGCCATACCGACGCCGCCGCCAACGTACAGAATCGGTTTCTGCGACTGTGCCAGCAAATGACGGGCCTGCTGCAGTTCAACGTGCGGGTGAGCCTGCTCCTGCTCAACCGGCAGCAGATGGGCAGTCAGCTCGCCGCTGGCCAGCTGAATGTCTTTAGGAATATCAACCAGAACAGGGCCGGGACGACCCGATTTAGCAATGGCAAAGGCTTCAGCCATCACGCCCGGCAGTTCATCGAGCGATTCCACCAGGAAACTATGTTTGGTACAGGCCAGCGAGAGGCCCAGAACGTCGATCTCCTGGAAGGCATCGGTACCCATGACCGCAGAAGAGACCTGGCCGGTAATGGCAACAATAGGAACAGAGTCCAGCATCGCATCGGCCAGACCCGTGATCAGGTTGGTCGCGCCGGGGCCAGAAGTGGCGATACAGACGCCGACTTTTCCAGTGGCACGGGCAAAACCGATAGCGGCCATGGCTGCCCCCTGCTCATGGCGGCACAGTAGGTGTTCGACACCGCCGTCATAGAGCGCGTCATAGACCGGCATAATTGCTCCACCAGGATAGCCGAATACTATCTCGACTCCCTGTGCACGCAAAGCTTGAACGACCCACTGTGCACCATTCATAGTTATTCCCCCGCCTCTGGCTGGGAACAACAGCATTTTATGCTACTTCTCATCTTCTGTTCCTCACACGTTTTGTCTTGCTAAAAAAAAACCCCCGGACCTTTCGGTGCGGGGGTTCTTTCGAATTCAGGCTTGATTTTTAAGCCTTTCTTTCTCCGAGCGTAGCCCCGCACGGCGTGATAATAATCACGACGACGCTAATGACGACTAGGCTAATGACTCGTAGAAGGGCTTTCATTTGGATTCTGTAATTCACTTGTTCGAATTAATGTCTATAGAGTTATCACAGTTACGCATTTGCGTTCAACTTTTTTCATCATTTTATTTTATGACACCGTACGCAAAAAAAGTAAAAAGTATTGTTATTCAGTGAATAAGAAGATGTTGATTTATTTTCAATACTCACCTGCCGTGACCGCTTTAATCCCACATAGTGGAATTCTCACGGCAGCTCGCAGCGTGATGAAACATGCTGCACCATCACAAAATAACTGTCAGTCCGTCTCACAGCGATCCCTTTTGCTAATCGTCAGGATAGAAATTTGTATGCACAGTAACGCCAAAAGGAGGCTCCATGTCGTTATCTGTTGCTTACACTCGTGCTGCGATTGGTATTCAGGCACCCCAGGTTTGCGTTGAAGTCCATCTCAGTAACGGGCTTCCCGCACTTTCCATGGTAGGGTTGCCTGAAACGGCAGTCAAAGAGGCGCGTGACCGGGTACGCAGCGCCATTATTAACTGCGGATTTTCTTTCCCGGCCAAACGGATCACCGTTAACCTGGCTCCGGCTGATTTACCCAAAGAAGGGGGAAGATTCGATCTTCCTATCGCAGTTGCCATTCTCGCAGCCTCAGAACAGATTCCTGCGGAGAAACTCACTCAATATGAATTCCTGGGCGAACTGGCTCTTACGGGCGCTCTACGGGGCGTACAGGCGGTTATCCCGGCCGCGATGGCAGCCCGGGAGGCCGGGAGACAGCTGATCCTCTCCGCGGATAATCTCGCAGAGGTTGGCCTGATAGAACATGGTGATAATTTACTTGCTCGGGATTTGCTGGAGGTCTGCGCCTATCTGCATGGCGAAACCCAGCTGGAGCGCGCATGCGTGAAGCATGATGAGCTGCCGGCAATAGAGGGTGACCTGCAGGAGGTGATCGGCCAGCAGCAGGCCAAGCGCGCACTTGAGATCGCTGCTGCCGGCGGGCATAACCTGCTGCTAATCGGGCCCCCCGGTACCGGTAAAACCATGCTGGCAACGCGCCTGAACGGGCTTATGCCGCCGCTGAGCGATCGGGAAGCGCTGGAAAGTGCCTGCATAGCCAGCCTCATCAAGAGCGATGGCATGCATACTCACTGGCGCCAGCGCCCTTTTCGCTCCCCTCACCACAGCGCATCACTATTTGCCCTGGTTGGCGGAGGGGCTCTACCTAAGCCGGGTGAGATATCTCTGGCACACAACGGCGTGCTTTTTCTTGATGAGCTTCCGGAGTTTGAACGTCGTGCGCTGGACGCCCTGCGTGAACCGCTGGAGTCTGGCGAGATCGGGATATCTCGCGCCCGTGCTAAGGTGACCTATCCGGCCAGATTCCAGCTGATCGCGGCGATGAATCCCAGCCCGACGGGTCACTATAACGGTCCCCATAATCGCTGCTCTCCGCAGCAAACGCTGCGCTATCTGAGCCGATTATCCGGTCCCTTCCTTGACCGTTTTGATCTTTCACTGGAAGTACCTCTGCTACCGGCAGGAACGCTGAGCGCGCAAAGGAGTGGCAGTGAATCCAGCGATACCGTCCGGAAACGTGTCGTCGCTGCGCGTGAACGCCAGCTGGCACGCGTGGGAAAAGTGAACGCGCTCATGAGTCATCATGAGATCAAAGGTTGCTGCCTGTTAAAAACTGAGGATGCCGAGTGGCTGGAACAGGTGTTGAATCAACTTGGTCTATCGGTAAGAGCCTGGCAGCGAATTTTAAAGGTGGCGCGAACGATTGCCGATCTGGCGGATGATAACGAGATTCATCGGGAACATCTGACTGAAGCGGTGAGCTATCGGGGAATGGATCGATTACTGATTAATCTACAGAAAAGTCTGGAGTGACAGACATTAAAAAGGGGCCGAAGCCCCTTAATCTTAATCGTCGCTATCCGAATAGTCTTCAACACCTTCCATCTGCGGTTTACCGCCTGAAAGGGTATGAAAACGCTTAGGACGTTTAATTCGTGTCATGTACTTAGACCAGACTCTTTCTGCCTCAGTTTGCGGCTCACGTACACCGCGGCACACTTCGATAAACAGACGCTCTTCTTCCGTTGTCGGCTCACGCTTTGCCAGATCCAGCTCGTTAAAAGCATAACCATGACGCTCAAGAAGTTGGGCTTCTTTGATGGTGAAATCACCGTGCCGGGAGAACCCGCGGGGATAGTGTTTGTTATCAAAAAAACGACTGGTTGTTGCGAAGCTTTCCGCCATTTTACACGCTCCTAACTCTTTTAAGGCCGAGCTATTTATGGCGCGGAGTATTAGATAGGCTTGACAGAGTGTAAAACAAAACATTTAAATCATAACGACAAATGTTTTTTAGGAGATCGCTGTGGATACGGAATTACTAAAAACCTTTCTTGAAGTGAGCAGAACTCGCCACTTTGGACGAGCTGCGGAAGCACTCTATCTAACGCAGTCCGCCATTAGTTTTCGCATTCGACAGCTTGAAAATCAGCTAGGTGTGAACCTTTTTACCCGGCATCGTAACAATATCAGGTTAACTTCAGCGGGTGAGCGTTTACTGCCTTACGCCGAGAGCCTGATGAACACGTGGCAAATGGCTAAGAAAGAGGTCTCACATACCCAACAGCATCATGAGCTATCGATAGGCGCCAGTGCTTCGCTATGGGAAGCCTATCTGACGCCCTGGCTAAAGCTGCTCTATCAGCAGCACGAGAGTCTACATCTCGAAGCACGAATTGCTCAGCGTCATCTGATGGTTAAGCAGCTGCATGAACGTCAACTAGATCTGTTGATTACCACCGAAGCACCCAAAATGGACGAGCTAACAAGCCATCAAATTGGCCATATCTCATTAGCGCTGTTCAGGTCGCGAAAATCGGAGAAAAAGGAGAAATATGATTATATTAAGCTGGAATGGGGGGCGGATTTTCATCAACATGAAAACTATCTTGTCGGTGCCGATGATATACCCGTACTGACGACAACCTCAGCACATTTAACACGCCAACTGTTGCATACAACAGGAGCCGGTGCATTTTTACCGGACTTCTGGGAGACGGAGTACAGCGATCTTCTCTTAATTCAGGATACTGCAGTTGTCCTCAGACCCCTGTACGCAGTCTGGTTACAAAATAGCGATCGGCAAACACACATCCGCCAACTCATCAAATCACCGGTTAATATATAACCAATCAGTGTTGATAAAAGCGACAAAAGAGCCGCCGGGCGGCTCTTTCTAATAAGTAATCATTGAGAAAAATCGGTGTGGGTTACACCTTTATTATCATAACGAGCTGTTTTTCTATGAAGTTGAAGCAAAAAAAATCCTTTGCCTAAGCAAAGGATTTTTCTTTATCTGGCAGGGGCGGAGAGACTCGAACTCCCAACACCCGGTTTTGGAGACCGGTGCTCTACCAATTGAACTACGCCCCTAAAAGGGTGGCGGAACGGACGGGGCTCGAACCCGCGACCCCCTGCGTGACAGGCAGGTATTCTAACCAACTGAACTACCGCTC
>NZ_JBWKUK010000019.1:0-91577 GCF_059420805.1 Erwinia sp. GW821-FHT03D09 | reverse complement strand
TGGCTTTGTCATGTGAGCTACCTCTGATTGAGAGTTTACTCACTTAGTCGCATGTCCACTATTGCTGGGTAAGATCATAACCCTACCCTTGCAACGAAGCAACCCAGAAGGCGGATCACCCGCCAGCGCCTCAACCTGGAGGAGTGGCAGAAGATTTTCGACATTGCGGATGCCAATCACAAGTACATGGGTAACGCGATGCTGCTGGCGCTCGTTACCGGCCAGCGCCTGGGCGACATATCGAAGATGAAATTTAGTGATATTTGGGACGATCATCTTCATGTTGAGCAGGAGAAAACGGGGAGCAAAATTGCGATCCCGCTATCGCTTCACCTGAGTGCTATTAACTGGAGTTTGCGAGATGTGGTGTCACGCTGCCGTGATTATGCGGTAAGCCCTTACCTGGTTCACTTCTTCCGGGCTACCTCACAGGCAGAGCGAGGCGCACAGGTGAAATCCAATACCATTACCATGAACTTCAGCAAGGCACGGAATAAGGCTGATCTAGATTGGGGATCTGGTACACAGGCTACCTTCCACGAACAACGTTCTCTGGCAGAGCGTCTTTACGAAGCTCAGGGGATCGACACCCAGAAATTACTGGGGCATAAATCACCAAATCAGACAGCTCGCTACCATGATGATCGCGGCAAAGGCTGGACGACAATTGCGGTGTAAATGGAGGGGGTTTTGATAAATTGTTTTGATAAAATTTTGATAACCGTTAGTGCGCTAACCAAAAACAACGGGAGTGTTAAGCTCCCGTTAATAGATTTAACAATTCTCGCAATTACATGTGGCTGATCATTGCATCGCCAAACTCTGAACATTTCAGCAGTTTAGCGCCGTCCATCAGACGCTCGAAGTCATAGGTTACGGTTTTCGCGGCAATCGCGCCTTCCATACCTTTAACAATCAGGTCTGCGGCTTCGAACCATTCCATATGGCGCAGCATCATTTCTGCGGACAGGATCACGGAACCAGGGTTCACTTTATCCTGGCCAGCGTACTTAGGTGCAGTACCGTGAGTCGCTTCGAACAGTGCGCATTCGTCACCGATGTTTGCGCCCGGAGCAATACCGATACCGCCAACCTGTGCCGCCAGGGCATCAGAGATGTAGTCACCGTTCAGGTTCATACAGGCAATAACGTCGTACTCGGCTGGACGCAGCAGGATCTGCTGCAGGAACGCATCGGCGATCACGTCTTTGATAACGATCTCTTTGCCGGTGTTCGGGTTCTTGATTTTCACCCACGGGCCGCCGTCGATCAGCTCGCCGCCGAACTCTTCGCGTGCCAGAGCATAGCCCCAGTCCTTGAAGGCACCTTCGGTGAACTTCATGATGTTGCCTTTGTGAACCAGGGTAACGGAATCACGGTCGTTAGTGATTGCGTATTCGATGGCCGCACGAACCAGACGCTTAGTACCGGCTTCAGAGCACGGCTTAACGCCGATACCACACTGCTCAGGGAAGCGAATTTTCTTCACGCCCATTTCATCACGCAGGAACTTGATCACTTTATCCGCTTCCGGCGTGCCCGCTTTCCATTCGATACCGGCATAGATATCTTCGGAGTTTTCGCGGAAGATCACCATGTCGGTGTCTTCAGGGCGTTTAACCGGGCTTGGCGTGCCGGTGTAGTAACGAACCGGGCGCAGGCAGATGTAGAGGTCAAGCTGCTGACGCAGCGCAACGTTCAGGGAACGAATACCACCGCCGACTGGGGTAGTCAGTGGGCCTTTGATAGCCACGCGGTATTCTTTAATCAGATCGAGGGTTTCCTGCGGCAGCCAAACGTCCTGGCCGTAGAGCTCTACCGATTTCTCACCGGTGTAAATTTCCATCCAGGAAATTTTACGCTCACCGTTATAAGCCTTCTGTACAGCGGCGTCGACAACTTTGATCATCACTGGAGAAACGTCCACACCAATACCATCACCTTCGATGAATGGGATGATTGGATTGTTTGGTACGTTAAGTTTTCCCTTTTCCAGGGTGATTTTCTGACCTTCCGCCGGAACAACTACTTTGCTTTCCATTAACCTCTCCTTCGAGCGCTTTTTTTGTTAATGACTTGTAAGATGCGCATCAATACTACTTGAATATTGACTCCGCGCCAATCATCTCAGGATTGCGGTATAATGCGCTTATTGTTTCTAAGTGCAAAGACCATGCGAAAATCTTCTGTTAGCCCTCACCGCGTTAAGCGGACCAGCCTGCGCCACGCCGCCAAACCCGTCGATAAGGGGCCGCGCTGCGTGATTTTATTTAACAAACCGTTTGATGTTCTGCCCCAGTTCAGCGACGAGTCCGGGCGGCGCACGCTGAAAGATTATGTGCCGCAAACGGGCGTTTATGCAGCCGGGCGGTTGGATCGCGACAGCGAAGGGCTGATGGTGCTGACCAATGACGGCGCGCTACAGGCAAAGCTGACCCAGCCGGGTAAACGTACCGGAAAGGTCTATTTTGTTCAGGTTGAGGGGGACCCCGCTGAAAGTGACCTGCTGCCGTTTCGCCACGGCTTGACGCTGAAGGATGGCCCCACCCTGCCCGCCCAGATTGAACGGGTTGCTGAACCCGACTGGCTGTGGCCGCGCGATCCGCCGATCCGCGAGCGAAAAGCGATTCCCACCAGCTGGCTGAAGATCACCCTGTTTGAAGGGCGCAACCGCCAGGTGCGGCGGATGACCGCCCATATCGGTTTCCCTACCCTGCGTCTAATTCGCTTTTCGATGGGGGCGCTACAGTTAGAGGGACTGGCCCCGGGTGAATGGCGCGATATCAGCCATCTGATCTGACTCTGCGCGTGGAAGCCGCACGCCGTTAACTTTAAGGAGCTCCTCATGTTCAAACCGCACGTGACCGTTGCCACCGTCGTTCAGGCCGAAGGGCAGTTTCTGGTTGTCGAAGAACGGGTACGCGGCCGCGCTACCCTGAATCAGCCGGCAGGCCATCTGGAGGCCAACGAAACGCTGCTGCAGGCCGCCGCGCGCGAACTGTCGGAAGAAACCGGTATTGAAGCCGTACCGCAGGCGTTTCTCGGCATGCATCAGTGGATTGCGCCGGACAACACGCCGTTTCTGCGCTTCCTGTTTTGCCTCGATCTGCCTGCTATCGTTGAAACCTACCCGCAGGATCGTGACATCGACCGCTGCTGGTGGCTGACGCCGGAGGAGATCCTGACCTCGAAAAAACTGCGATCGCCGCTGGTGGCCGAAAGCCTGCGGGTTTATCAGCATGGCCCGCGCTATCCGCTGTCGATCCTCAGCGCCTTCCAGTGGCCGTTTAGCGAGGATGCACCCGCCGCCGGTGCATGATAGAATGCTGCCGCAATTTTATCAGAGTCGCCTTTAACGACTCCTGGTGCCCGAAAATCCCCCAATACGGTAAAGCGGCAGTTCTTAGTATCGCGCCAGATCGATCCTGGCCTGCGACTGCGACAGGTCAAAACCGCCGGTGCGCTCGGGTTTAGGGATAAGGGTAAAAACTTTAAAGTCAGGTAATTATGTCTAACAGCCAGAAAAAAGTGATCGTCGGGATGTCCGGCGGCGTTGACTCCTCCGTTTCCGCCTGGTTACTGCAGCAGCAGGGCTATCAGGTTGAAGGCCTGTTTATGAAAAACTGGGAAGAGGACGATGGCGAAGAGTACTGCACCGCAGCAGACGATCTCGCCGACGCGCAGGCCGTCTGCGATAAGCTCGGCATCTATTTACACACGGTAAATTTTGCCGCCGAATACTGGGATAACGTCTTCGAGCATTTCCTCGCAGAATACAAAGCGGGCCGCACGCCCAACCCGGATATTCTGTGCAATAAAGAGATCAAATTTAAAGCCTTCCTTGAGTTTGCCGCCGAAGATCTCGGCGCGGACTATATTGCTACCGGCCACTACGTGCGCCGTGCTGACGTTGACGGCAAAAGCCGCCTGCTGCGCGGCCTGGATGGCAACAAAGATCAGAGCTACTTCCTCTATACGCTGGGTTCCGATCAAATTGCGCAAAGCCTGTTCCCGGTGGGCGAGCTGGAAAAGCCGGAAGTGCGCCGCATCGCAGAACAGCTGGAGCTGATTACCGCCAAGAAAAAAGATTCTACCGGCATCTGCTTTATCGGCGAGCGCAAATTTACCGAATTCCTTGCCCGCTATCTGCCCGCACAGCCGGGCCCGATCGTCACCGTGGCCGGAGACACCGTTGGCCAGCATCAGGGGCTGATGTACCACACGCTCGGCCAGCGTAAAGGACTGGGCATTGGCGGCACCAAAGATCACAGCGAACAGCCGTGGTACGTGGTGGATAAAGACGTGGCGAATAATGTACTGATTGTCGCCCAGGGCCACGATCACCCGCGCCTGATGTCGGTCGGCCTGATCGCCCAACAGCTGCACTGGGTGGATCGCGAAGTGCTTCGCGCCCCGCTGCGCTGCGTGGTGAAAACCCGCTACCGCCAGGAAGATATTCCGTGCACCATCACGCCGATCGATGATGAGCGTATTGACGTTCGTTTCGACGAGCCGGTCGCGGCGGTAACGCCGGGCCAGTCGGCGGTATTTTATCTTGATGAAGTCTGCCTCGGCGGCGGCATTATCGAACAGCGTCTGCCTCTGGTGAGTGCCTGATACAGACGACGCGCAGGGAAGACAACAGGAGTCATCGTGGCGAAGAACTATTATGATATTACCCTGGCACTGGCCGGTATTTGCCAGTCCGCTCACCTGGTGCAGCAGCTGGCACACCAGGGTCAGTGTCCGCCGGAGGCGCTTAAGGTCTCGCTGAACAGCCTGCTGGATCTGAATCCTTCCTCCACGCTGGCGGTATTCGGCGACGATGAAGCCAACCTGCAGTTCGGCCTGGAAACCCTGCAGGCGGTGCTGAACAGCAACAGCCGCCAGGGGCTGGGCGCGGAGCTGACGCGCTATACCCTGAGCCTGATGGTGCTGGAGCGCAAGCTGAACGGCAACAAGGATGCCATGAACGAGCTGTCGCGGCGCATCGCACAGCTCGATCGTCAACTGGCACACTATGGCCTGGAGTCTGATACCTTAGTCAGCGCCATGGCCGGGATTTATCTGGATGTGATAAGCCCGCTCGGGCCGCGTATTCAGGTCACCGGTTCCCCGGCGATCCTGCAGAATACGCAGGTGCAGAGCAAAGTTCGTGCGGCGCTGCTGGCGGGTATCCGCGCAGCGGTGTTGTGGCAGCAGGTTGGCGGTGGCCGCCTGCAGCTGATGTTTTCCCGTGGCCGTCTTGTTAACGAGGCGAAAGCGATTCTGACCCGCCTGAACGGGACACCAACCTGATTTTTTTAACCGATCCTGGAGCAGCAACAATGGAATTATCCTCTCTGACCGCCGTCTCACCTGTTGATGGTCGTTATGGCGACAAAGTCAGCCCACTGCGTGGCATTTTCAGCGAATTCGGTCTACTGAAATTCCGCGTTGAGGTTGAAGTTCGCTGGTTACAAAAACTGGCCTCCAACGCTGCGATCAAGGAAGTTCCTGCATTTGATGCCGACGCAAACGCTTTCCTTGATGCTATTGTCGCCGGATTTAGCGAAGAAGACGCCGCGCACATCAAAACCATCGAGCGCACCACCAACCACGACGTGAAGGCAGTTGAATACTTCCTGAAAGAGAAAGTGGAGAGCGTGCCTGCCCTGCATGCCGTTTCCGAGTTTATCCACTTCGCCTGTACCTCGGAAGATATCAACAACCTGTCCCACGCGCTGATGCTGGATACCGCGCGCCGCGACGTGATCGTACCTTACTGGAACAAAATCATCGCTGCGGTGAAGGATCTCGCCGTGCAGTACCGCGATATTCCACTGCTTTCCCGTACCCACGGCCAGCCGGCTACGCCTTCAACGCTGGGTAAAGAGATGGCCAACGTGGCTTACCGCTTTGAGCGCCAGCTGCGTCAGCTGGAGCGCATTGAGGTGCTGGGTAAAATCAACGGTGCGGTCGGTAACTATAACGCCCACATCGCCGCTTACCCGGAAGTGGACTGGCATCAGCTGAGCGAAGAGTTTGTCACCTCTCTGGGCATCATCTGGAACCCGTACACTACGCAGATCGAGCCGCACGACTACATTGCCGAACTGTTTGACTGCATGGCCCGCTTTAACACCATTCTGATCGACTTCGATCGCGACGTCTGGGGTTACATCGCACTGAACCACTTTAAGCAGAAAACCATCGCCGGTGAAATCGGTTCTTCCACCATGCCGCACAAGGTGAACCCGATCGACTTCGAAAACTCCGAAGGTAACCTCGGCCTGGCCAACGCAGTGATGCAGCACCTGGCCAGCAAACTGCCGGTGTCCCGCTGGCAGCGTGACCTGACCGACTCCACCGTGCTGCGTAACCTCGGCGTGGGCGTCGGATATGCGCTGATTGCCTATCAGGCGACGCTGAAAGGTATCTCCAAGCTGGAAGTGAACCGCGACCGTCTGCTGGATGAGCTGGACCACAACTGGGAAGTACTGGCTGAGCCGATCCAGACCGTGATGCGCCGCTACGGCATTGAGAAGCCGTACGAGAAGCTGAAAGAGCTGACCCGCGGCAAGCGCGTTGATGCTGAAGGCATGAAGACGTTTATCGACGGTCTGGCCCTGCCGGAAGAAGAAAAAACTCGTCTGAAGCAGATGACGCCGGCCAACTATATCGGCCGCGCTATCCAGATGGTTGATGACCTGAAATAACCCCCTCCCGGGCCGACGCTAGTCGGCCCGCGTTAACCTCCGGTTTATTTGCTTTCTCCTATACTTCTGACAGTTTATGCTGTGGCTATACGCAGTTCGAATTGATTGAGGATTAGGTTATGCGTGTGTTAGTCGTCGAGGATAACCCTCTGTTGCGTCATCATCTTGCCGTTCAGCTGCGCGAGATGGGCCATCAGGTGGATGCCGCGGAAGGTGCAAAAGAAGCGGATTATTTTCTGAATGAGCATACGCCGGACATCACGCTGGTCGATCTCGGCCTGCCGGATGAAGACGGCATGGCGATGATCCGCCGCTGGCGCAGCCAGGAAGTGCGTCAGCCGATCCTGGTGCTGACCGCCCGCGATGGCTGGCAGGCGAAAGTTGAAGCGCTGGAAGCCGGTGCCGATGACTACGTTACCAAGCCTTTCCATATTGAAGAGGTGGTCGCCCGCATGCAGGCGCTGATGCGCCGTAACAGCGGCCTGGCCTCACAGATTATTACCCTGCTGCCGTTCCAGATCGACCTCTCCCGCCGTGAGCTGACGATTAATGAACAGCAGATCAAGCTGACCGCCTTCGAGTACACCATTATTGAAACGCTGATCCGCAACGTTGGCAAAGTAGTCAGCAAAGATTCGCTGATGCTGCAGCTGTATCCCGACGCTGAGCTGCGTGAAAGCCACACCATTGACGTCCTGATGGGGCGCCTGCGTAAGAAGATCCAGGCAGAGCACCCGCAGGATGTGATTACTACGGTGCGCGGTCAGGGCTACCGTTTCGATCTCTGACATAATGAAGCTACTGCGGAAGTTATTCCGTCGAAAAAAACCGCTGTCGCTGCGCGTGCGCTTTCTGCTGGCCACCGCTGCAGTAGTGCTGACGATGTCGCTCTCCTACGGCATGGTGGCGGTGATTGGCTACGTGGTGAGCTTTGATAAGAACACCTACCGCGTGTTGCGCAGCGAGAGCAATCTGTTCTTTACCCTCGCCCAGTGGCAAAACAACCGCCTGACCATCGTGCAACCGGAGCGCGTGTCGCTGAACTTCCCGGCGCTGGTGTTTATTTATGACAATCGTGGAAAGCTGCTGTGGCAGCAGCGCGACGTACCCGAGATCCGCAGTAAAATTCGCCGCGAATGGCTGAACAAATCCGATTTTTACGAGATCGATACCAATAACTACACCAGCCGCAAGGTGCTGAGTAACGATCGCAATGCGCAAAATAAACTCAGCGCCTACGACAATGACGGCAACGATACGTTTACCCACTCGGTGGCGGTTAACCGCTACGAGGCCACCGTTAACCTTCCGGAACTGACCATCGTAGTGGTGGATTCTTTTCCGCAGGAGCTGCAGCATTCCGATGTTGTCTGGTCGTGGTTCAGCTACGTACTGCTGGCCAATCTGCTGTTGATTATTCCGCTGCTGTGGCTGGCAGCACACTGGAGTCTTCGCCCCATCGGCTCGCTGGCAAGCCAGGTACGCGAGCTGGAAAACGGCGTGCGGGAAACGCTCGATCCAACCCCGCCACAGGAGTTAAAAGGGCTGGTACGCAACCTCAATATGCTGCTGGATAACGAACGGCAGCGCTATACCCGCTATCGCACCACGCTCAGCGATTTAACCCACAGCCTGAAAACGCCGCTGGCGGTGTTGCAGACGACGCTGCGTTCGCTGCGCGGCGGCCGCAATCTGTCGATAGAGCAAGCCGAGCCGATTATGCTGGAGCAGATCAGCCGCATCTCGCAGCAGATTGGCTACTACCTGCATCGTGCCAGTATGCAGGCCGACTACCATGCCCTGAAGCGCGACCTGCACTCGGTGCCTGCTCTGCTTGACAGCCTGTGTTCGGCGCTGAACAAGGTGTATCAGCGCAAATGCGTGGTGCTGACGCTGGATATCTCCCCGGAGCTGATCTTCGTGGGCGATCAGAACGATTTTATGGAAGTGATGGGTAACGTGCTGGATAACGCCTGCAAATACTGCCTGGAGTTTGTCGAAGTGACCGCCAGCCAGACCGATAACCAGCTGCAGCTGATCGTGGAAGATGACGGCCCCGGTATTCCGGAAAATAAACGCGACCTGGTCTTTGTTCGCGGCCAACGGGCCGATACGCTGCGTCCGGGTCAGGGTCTGGGCCTTGGCCTGGCGCGTGAAATTCTGGAACAGTACTCCGGGGACATCAGCGCCAGCAGCAGCCAGCTTGGTGGCGCGCGGATGGAGATCGTGTTTCTTCGCCAGGAACTACTGAACAAGGATGAGTAAGCTGCTTATGCGCAGACATTTGAGCGAGACGATACACAGTCAGGCCCCTGCACTGTTATACTCGATTCACTTTGGCGCCTCAGGAAACCCTCATGGATTATCAACTCGACCTCAACTGGCCCGATTTTATTCAACGCTACTGGCAAAAACGGCCGGTGGTGCTCAAGCGCGGTTTCAAAAACTTCGTAGACCCGATTTCTCCCGATGAGCTGGCCGGACTGGCGATGGAAAGTGAGGTGGACAGCCGCCTCGTCAGCCATCAGAACGGCAAATGGCAGGTCGGGCACGGCCCGTTCGAAAGCTATGACCATCTGGGCGAAAATAACTGGTCGCTGCTGGTGCAGGCGGTCGATCACTGGCACGAACCTTCTGCCGCACTGATGCGCCCTTTCCGCTTCCTTCCCGACTGGCGTACCGACGATCTGATGATCTCGTTCTCGGTGCCGGGGGGCGGCGTTGGCCCACACTTCGACCAGTATGATGTGTTTATCATTCAGGGAACCGGCCGCCGCCGCTGGCGTGTGGGTGAGAAAACAGAGCTAAAGCAGCATTGCCCGCACCCGGATCTGCTGCAGGTTGAACCGTTTGACGCCATCATCGATGAAGAGATGGAGCCGGGCGATATTCTGTATATTCCACCGGGATTCCCGCACGAAGGCTATTCGCTGGAAAACGCCCTTAACTACTCCGTAGGCTTCCGCGCACCAAGCGGGCGTGAACTGATTAGCGGCTTTGCCGATCACGTTCTGTCCCGTGAACTGGGCAGTTATCGCTTCAGCGATCCGAACGTACAGCCGCGCGAAAATCCGGCGGAAATCCTGCCTGCCGAGCTGGCGGGTATCCGCCAGATGATGCTGGATGTGATCGACCAGCCGCAGCAGTTTAACCAGTGGTTTGGTGAGTTTATTTCGCAGTCGCGCCACGAGCTGGATATTGCGCCACCGGAGCCACCGTATCAGCCGGATGAAATTTACGATGCGCTACAGCAGGGCGACCAGCTTTCACGCCTTGGCGGCCTGCGCGTGGTATCGATCGGTGATGCGGTATTTATCAACGGTGAACAGCTTGAATCCCCACACCGCGCAGCGCTTACCGCACTGGCCAATCAGCTGACGTTGAATCAGGAGACACTAGGCGAAGCGCTGGACGACCCGTCATTCCTCGCCCAGCTGGCAGCGCTGGTCAACAGCGGCTACTGGTACTTCGGCGACGAAGAGTAAGACGCCTGAGAGCGGATGCCGTGAATTACACGGCATCCGTCCTTTCGACTGCTGTACAGAGTCATTAAATCAACTCTTTTTCAGGCGGATGTCTTCGCCTGTTCTGCCGTCAGCGTGGCAATCCGTTCGATCACCTGCACCGCTTTTTCCATATTATCCAGCGACGCAAATTCATGTCTGCCGTGGTAGTTATAGCCACCGGTAAACAGATTCGGGCAGGGCAGCCCCATATAGGAGAGCTGCGAACCGTCGGTACCGCCGCGGATCGGCTTCACCAGCGGGTTAATGTCGCAGTCGCGCATCGCCTGGAGTGCCAGGTCGATACTTTGCGGGCAGGTTTCCACCTTCTCGCGCATATTGTAATAGCTGTCCTCAATCACCAGTTCAATCACCGCCGAATGCGGCAGAGACTGCTGTATACGCTGTGCAATAGCCTGCATTAGTGTTTTACGCCGGGCAAAGCTCTCGCGGTCGAAGTCGCGGATAATATAGTGCATTTCCGCCCGATCGACCGCGCCCTTGATGCCGTGCAGATGGTAGAAACCTTCGTAGCCGGCGGTTTTTTCCGGCACTTCCTCCGGCGGCAGCGCCTGGTGGAAGCGCGTGGCCAGATCGAGCGCATTAACCATCACCCCTTTAGCCGTGCCGGGATGCACGTTATTACCGGTGATTTTTACCGTGACCGACGCGGCATTAAAATTCTCATACTCAAACTCCCCTAAGCCACTGCCGTCAACGGTATAGGCCCAGTCGGCACCAAAGTCCGCCACGTCAAAAAAGTGCACGCCTTTACCAATTTCTTCGTCGGGCGTGAACGCCACACGGATCTCACCGTGCGGCCGTTTGCCATCAATCAGCCGCGCCAGCGCGGTCATAATCTCCGCCACACCGGCTTTATCATCGGCACCCAGCAGGGTTTTTCCGTCGGTGGTGATCAGGGTATGGCCGTGCAGTTCGTGCAGAACCGGGAACATCACCGGGGAGAGGATTTCATCGCCGATTCCTAATGCAATATCACCACCGCGATAGTTTTCAATAACCTGCGGCGATACGTTTTTACCGGTGAAATCCGGCGACGTATCAACGTGAGAGATAAAGCCAATCACCGGCACCGGCCAGCTCACCGTTGACGGCAGCGTGGCCATCACAATTCCGTGCTCGCTACAGCTGATATTACTCAGCCCCAAATCGTGTAATTCTTCGCAAAGTCGATCCGACAGGCGCAACTGCCCTTCCGTACTGGGGACCTGACGAACGTTACCTTTAGATTGCGTATCCACAGCTACATAGTTTAAGAAGCGATCGAGTAATTTATTCATCTGTCGTCCCTCTGAATGCCAGTAATGATTATCATCACTAGGAAACCCATACATATTGTTTCAGGTCAGTTTAGTGTGCGGCGAAGACCATTAGCGGTGTGGGTAATAAATTAAATTATAAAAACGTACCGGCTGAGCGCCGCCGTTGCGGTAGGCATGGGGCCGATCGGCCTCGAATCGCAGCGCCTCACCGGCCGCAATCACTTGCCAGACATCGGCAACCCGTAGCGCCAGTTGCCCCTCAATGACAATAGCATGTTCAATCACCCCCGCTTCATGGGGGGCCGATTCACTGAGGGCACCGGGCGCCAGTTCGATCACCAGCATCTCGAATCCGGTAGCAGCATCAAACGGGAACAGCGTCTGTACCTGCATCGCCAGATTAGACTGACGAAATACGGGTAGCCCCTTCTGCTGTCTGGGGGCATCGCGCGGCATATCCGGGCCGTCGATAAACAGAGAAAACGGCAGGTTAAAGCCGGTAGCAATCTTCCATAGCGTAGCAATGGTCGGGCTGGATTCCGCCCGCTCTATCTGCCCCAGCATCGCCTTGCTCACGCCGGTGATCTCTGCCGCCTGGCTTAAACTCCACCCGCGCAAATTGCGCTGTGTTTTCAGCGTATGCGCCAGATGATTTTGCAGATCGCCCACACTTCTCCCTCCCGTTAATAAGGCGATTATATCTTCTTGTGCGTTATAACGCACGATGATAACTTGTGCGTTATAACGCACACCCATTCGGAACCCGCCATGCGCCCGCCCCTTTCAATACACTATCTCACTCTCCCGGCGCTGATTGCCGGATTTGTTGCCGTGCTGGTGGGCTATACCAGCTCCGCCGCCATTATCTTCCAGGCCGCCGGTGCTGCCGGTGCTACTCCGCAGCAAACGGGCGGCTGGTTGACTATGCTGGGCCTGGGAATGGGTATTACCACCCTGACGCTTTCACTGTGGTACCGCACGCCAATTCTGACCGCCTGGTCTACTCCGGGCGCGGCGCTGCTGGTAACCAGCCTGCCGGGTACGCCGATCAATGAAGCAATTGGGGTTTTTATCTTCGCCTCGGCGCTGATTGTGTTCTGCGGCGTTACCGGCCTGTTTGCCCGGCTGATGAACCATATCCCGCTGGCCATTTCCAGCGCCATGCTGGCCGGTATCCTGCTGCGCTTCGGCATTGACGCATTCGGTGCGCTGCAGGTGAATTTCGCCCTCAGCGGGACAATGTGCCTGGTTTACTTGCTGACCCGCCGCTTTACGCCGCGCTACGCTATTGTACTGACGCTGTTCGCCGGACTGGCAGTGGCAGCGATGCAGGGGAATATCCACGTTAGCAGCGGCCAGAGTATGGTGATGCCCGAGCTTATTGCTCCGCATTTCACGTTATCGAGCCTGCTGGGTATTGGTATTCCGTTCTTTGTGGTCACCATGGCGTCGCAGAATGCTCCGGGCATCGCCACGCTAAAAGCCGCAGGCTATCAGGTGCCAATCTCACCGCTGATTGCCTGGACCGGCGCCACGGCGCTGATTCTCGCCCCGTTCGGCGGATTCACCTTCTGCATTGCGGCAATAACGGCAGCGATTTGCATGGGACCGGAAATCCACAGCGACCCGCAGCGGCGCTATATGGCGGCAGCGGCGGCGGGCGTGTTTTACATTCTTGCCGGGATTTTTGGCGGGGCCATCAGCGGGCTGTTCACCGCGCTGCCGCTGGCGCTGATCCACACCATTGCCGGTCTGGCGCTACTGGGCACGATTGCCGGCAGCCTGCAGCGAGCGCTGAGCGATGAGAAACAGCGTGACGCCGCGGTAATCACCTTTCTGATTACCGCTTCGGGCGTCACGCTGGCAGGGGTTGGGTCCGCATTCTGGGGATTATGCGGCGGCGTGATCGCCCATCTGATTTTTTCGTTGCCAAAGCGTAAAGCGGGTTAATCCCGCTTAGCGACCAAGATTACTCAACAGCCCGCGCACCCAGGCGGGCACGACTTCGCTGGCCAGACCATACGTTTTCTCATCAAACTCACTGCCGACCTGGCTTGGCTCCAGGTTCAGCTCAACGGTGTGCGCACCCTGTAAACGGGCCTCATGCACAAACCCTGCAGCCGGGTAGACGTGTCCGGAGGTGCCGATCGCCACAAAATAGTCCGCATCGGCCAGCGCCTGATAAATCTCGTCCATTTGCAGCGGCATTTCGCCAAACCAGACAATATGCGGGCGCAGAAGCGCAGGGAACTGGCAGCAGTGGCAGCGGTCATCAGGCTTAACGTCTTCGGTCCAGTGCAGGATCTGGCCGCTGCCGGTGCAGCGCACCTTCAGCAGTTCACCGTGCATGTGGATGATATTGCGGCTTCCCGCACGTTCGTGCAGATTATCGATGTTCTGTGTCACCAGCAGGAAATGGTCCCCCAGCACGGCTTCCAGCTCTGCCAGCGCGGCATGAGCGGCATTCGGCCTGATCTCTTGCTGCTGTAGCTGGCTGCGGCGCGCATTATAAAACGCCTGCACCTGCTGCGGGTTACGCGCAAAGCCTTCCGGCGTGGCGACATCTTCCACTTTATGCTCTTCCCACAGGCCGTCCGCCGCACGGAAAGTACGAATGCCGGATTCCGCAGAGATCCCCGCACCGGTCAGCACCACCACGCGCGGCAGCGGCTGACGTGAAATTTCGAGATTACGATCGCGCTCAAAAATGCGCTGACGAAAGCGCTGATGAACCTGACGGCGGTTTTTTTTGTAGCGGGCCAGTCGTAAGCGACGGCGGGGTGTGCGCATAGTCGATCCTCTAATCCTTAATGTGCAGGAATGCGGCACCGCGCATTCCGCCTGCGTCTCCATGGCGCGCTTTGGCAAAGCGCGGTGGTTTGGCGACCGGCAGCAGATAAGGGGCAACCCGCTCCGCCAGGCCGTCATACAACGCATCAAAATTGGACAGCCCGCCACCAAGTACCACCAGATGAGGGTCAAGCAGGGTCAGCAGATTGCCCAGGCATACCGCCAGCAGCTGGCGATAGCGTTCAGTGTGTGCCAGCGCACCAGCATCTCCCTGATAATAACGGGTGATGATCTCCTGCGCACTGAGAGTCTGATGATAAAAGTGCTGCCACAGCCAGGAAAATCCTGAACCTGAGAGGTATCCCTCAATACAGCCCTTCTTGCCACAGCCGCAGGTGAGCAGCGGAATATCACGGCCCAGCACCTCCAGCGCATCCACCGGCAGGCGCATATGCCCCATCTCGCCCACCACGTAGTTGCGGCCGGTGACCGGTTTACCATCGACGATCAGTCCACCGCCGACGCCGGTGCCGAGGATCATGCCAAGCACCACCGGATAAGCCTGAAATTCATCATCCCAGGCTTCGGAAAGGGCAAAACAGTTAGCGTCGTTATCGATGCGGACTTCACGCCCCAGCCGCTGGCTGAGATCGGCGCGCAGCGTACGGCCCCTTGCGGCGGGCAGGTTCGCGCTGAACACCGTGCCGTCATCAGGCACCGGCAGGCCGGGAATACCCAGCCCCACGCTCCCCGCGCAGCCGCAAAACGTATCGGCCTCTGCCGTCAGCGCCTGCAATACCGAGAGAAATTGCTCATAGTCCTGCGCCGGAGTGGCTACCCGTTTGCTCCAGACCCGCTCACGCTGAGCGTTATACACGCCCAGCGCAATCTTACTGCCGCCGATATCGAAACCGTAGTACATCCGTTGCCTCGCTTACTGGCCGCTCAATACACGTGCCGGGTCGATGCGGCTGGCACGCCTTGCAGGATACCAGCTGGCGATCAGGCTGAGCAGCAGGGAAGTAAACAGCACGATAACCACATCACGCCAGTGCAGCTCGGACGGCAGGAAATCAATGAAGTAGATATCGCCGGAGAGGAAATGATAGCCGGTCAATGCTTCAAGCGCATGAACGATAGTGGTCAGGTTGAGCGCGGCCAGCACGCCAACAATCACCCCGCTGACGCTGCCCACCAGCCCGGCCAGCAGCCCGTACCAGATAAAGATGGCGCGGATCAGGCCATCTTTGGCGCCCAGCGTTCGCAGCACGGCGATATCCCCGCTCTTATCTTTCACCGCCATCACCAGCGTTGAGACAATATTGAAACAGGCCACGCCGATCACCAGCACCATGGCCAGATACATAATGGCGCGGATCATCTGAATATCCCGGTACATATAGCCGTAAGTGCCGATCCAACTGCGGATTGACACATAGGCGTTGGTGACGCTGCCCGCCTCGCGGATCAGCTTCTGCGCGCTGAAGGGATCGGCGGCTTTAATGGCGATACCGGTGACGTTATCGCCCATACCCAGCAGCTGTTGCGCGTCTGCCAGCGGAACCAGCGCCAGGCCGTGATCGAGCATGCCGCTCAGCTTAAGAATGCCGCTGACCTGCAGACGTACCCGCTTCGGCTGCAGCAGCTTATTCTGCGCATCGCTGTTGGGGATCATAATGGTCAGCCAGTCGCCCTGCTTCACCTTCAGGCTGTTCGCCACGCCCTGCCCCAGCAGGATTTGCTGCTTGCCGGCACCAAACGATTGCCACGCATTACCCTGCACGTAAGAAGGCAGCGCGCTGAGACGAGACTCCTGCTGCGGGTCCACGCCTTTGACCTGTACAGCCTGTAACTTGCTACCGCTTTCAATCAAACCGGTAAAATTGATATAGGGGGCTGCTGCTGCCACGCCGGGTACCCGCTCAATTTTCGGCAGCATGCCCTGCCAGCCGGTGAACGGCTGGTTGACCGGTTCGATTTCACCGTGAGGTACTACAGCAAGAATACGGTTGTTCAGCTCACGTTCGAAGCCATTCATCGCACTCAGCCCGACGATCAGCACTGCCACGCCCAGCGCAATACCAACGGTAGAGATCACCGAAATCAGCGAGACCATCCCCCCGCGACGACGGCCGCGACTAAAGCGCAGGCCCAGCAGTAAAGAGAGCGAATTCGCCATCAGAGGCTACCCGCCATGGTCAGGCGATCGCTGAGCTGGCCGTCACGCATTTCCACCTGGCGACGCATGCGTTTGGCTAAATGCAGATCGTGCGTTACCACCAGGAACGCTGTGCCCTGGCGCTGATTGAGTTCACCCAGCAGATCGAAAATCGCGTCGGCGTTGCGCGCGTCCAGGTTACCGGTCGGTTCATCGGCCAGTACCAGCCGCGGATTATTCACCAGCGCGCGGGCGATAGCCACACGCTGGCGCTCACCGCCGGACAGCTCCGACGGGCGATGCTCGGCGCGGTGATCGAGGCCCACAGCTTTAAGCATCTCCAGCGCCCGGATGCGGGCTTCGGTCTTCGGCGTTTTGCCAATCATCAGCGGCATCGCCACGTTTTCCAGCGCGCTGAAGTCCGGGAGCAGATGATGGAACTGATAGATAAAGCCCAGCTCGCGGTTACGCAGTTCAGCTTTAGCGGCAGAAGACATGTCATTCAGCGATTTACCGTCGAAAACAACACTGCCGGAGGTGGGCGTATCCAGCCCACCAAGCAGATGCATCAGGGTACTTTTCCCGGAACCGGAGCTGCCGACGATAGCCATCATTTCACCCGGCTGCACGCTGAAGGAAACGTTGTGCAGGACATCGGTCTGCACGCTGCCTTCCTGATAGCGTTTGCACAGGTTGTCGCACTGCAACAGGATCTTGTTACTCATAACGTAAAGCCTCAGCGGGTTGAACGGCGGCCGCGCGCCAGGAAGGATACAGCGTTGACAGCAGCGCCACGACAATCGCCGTTACGGTAATGGTCGCCACCTGCGTCAGGGAAATGTCCACCGGCAGCGCCGCGCCATCAAGGAATGCGCCGATAACCGGCATCAGATTATTCAGCTGGCTGGCCAGCAGCATACCGAGCAGCGCGCCCAGCACCGAGCCAACCACACCCGCGCTGGCACCCTGCACCATAAACACCGCCACAATTTGCCGCCGGGTCAGGCCCTGAGTTTGCAGGATCGCCACTTCGCCCTGCTTTTCCATAATCAGCAGGCCCAGTGACGTAACGATATTAAACGCGGCCACGGCGACGATCAGGCTGAGCAGCAGCCCCATCATATTTTTTTCCATTTTCACCGCCTGGAACAGCTCGCCTTTGCGCTCGCGCCAGTCCTTCCATACCAGACCCTCAGGCAGCTTTTGCTGGCTGACCACATCAACGTCGAGCGGCTTATCCAGCCATAAACGCCAGCCGGTGATGTTGCCTGCCGGATAGCGCATCAGGCGCGAGGCGTCCTGCTGGTTAACGAGGATCTGATAGCCGTCAACGTCGCTGTTCGCGGCAAACGTGCCGATAACGGTAAACAAACGCTGGCTGGGAATACGCCCCATTGGGGTGAACTGGCTGGCGGAAGGCACCATCAGGCGGATCTGTTCGCCGAGGTGAACGCCTAACTGCGCGGCCAGCTGCTCACCGAGGATGACGTTATACGCGCCGCTTTGCAGCTGCTGCTGCCTGACGTTCATCAGATAAGGGGTGAGCGGATCGGGTCCATCGGGGTTGATCCCCAACATAACTCCGACGCCAACGCTGCGCGCGCTCTGCATCACCACCTCTCCGGTCGTCAGCGGCGTCACCTTGCTGATACCGCTAAGGTGCAGCGAATCGGCGGACGTTTTTTGCGGATTAATGGAACCGCTGTCGCTGGTCACCAGCGCCTGTGGCATTAAGCCAAGGGTATTTTTCTCCAGCTGGTGCTCCAGCCCGTTCATCACTGACAGCACGGTCACCAGCGCCATGACGCCCAGCGTGATGCCGATAGCAGAAAGCCACGAAACAAACCGCCCAAAGCGGTCGGAGGCGCGCCCGCGCATGTAGCGCAGGCCGATAAAGAGTGCGACAGGCTGATACATGAAATCCGTTTTTTGCTAAAGCAATTAAGTGGGGGAATGATAAAGCTTAGTACCGCCATATGGAACCACTAAGCCCCTGACTGTGCGCATTGTTTTGTCAATGGCTGAAACATTCAGCCTAATCTCAACGGCAGCGCCTAAAATATAGCCGCACTCGTATTAGTTATCCGCACAATGAGCTGAATGAATGGCACTGAAATGGAAGATTTCGTCGCCCCGGTCACGGAGAAGTTATTCATTAAGAACAGAATGTGATGATTTTCAGATAAAGACACGGCCAACTCTTGCTACTATGATAACCAGGAATGTTCTTACTTATTTGCTTTCATCCAGCTCGTCACTTATGTCATTCGCACGTGAGTTCAGGTAGTCACCCGGTGAAGGGGATTATCGGCCGGAAGCCAGCGACTCAATTAAAGATGCTATAAGCAGCCGAACCAGGCAGCACCGAGTCTGAAGATGCCAAACAATAAAAATCGTATTCACCAGGTTATCGTTCTATTTTTATTCGCCATTTTGCTGTCGGTTATCGGCCTGTGCTTTCGTAATTTCGAATCCATGTCGATCTTTTGGCCCGGCAATGCAGTGCTGCTGGGTTTACTGATCCGCTTTCCAGCACTGGATAACCGCGTTTCGCTGCTGGTGCTGTTTTTCGGTATGCTGATCACCGATTTGAGCTGGGGCACTCCGGTGATAATCTCCGTGGGAGCTAACTTCTCTAATATTACCTTTATCGCCGCCGCACGCTGGATACTGCTGACTCGCCACTTTACCCGCCCGTATCCGCGTCGCCTGCAGTCGCTGATGCGCATATTTCCAGCGTCAATCGCTGGTGCGCTGGTCTGTGCCACCATCGGTGGCATCGTCAGCGAGCGCTATTTTCACGATGAGCTGTTTAACGCCTGGTTTTCGTGGTTTTCGGAACAGATGTCAACTTCGATTCTGCTGTTACCGGCGGTAATCAGCCTGCCTCGACGCGACGAGCTGCGCCTGATGCTAAGAAAAACGTTCGAGAGTTCCCTACTGCCGCTGATGGCGCTGCTGGTAACCACCGCCATGAGTATCTGGGTAGGCGGCGGCAGCAGCCTGCTGTTTCCACTTCCGGCGCTGCTGTGGTGTGCTATCAGCTATCCGCTGTTTATTACCTGCTGCCTGACGCTGATAAGCGGTGTCAGTGAGATCATTCTGGTGGCCGGTCACGTCCTCAATATTCAGGGAGAGAATGATCTGTTCCGCATTGACAGCCTGTCTGCGGCGCGGCTGGGTGTCGCGGCAAAGACCATCAGCCCGCTAATTGTTTCACTCAGCATTGAGGCCAATAAAAGACTGGTGGCGCGCGTTACCCGCCGCGCGGATTACGATTTGTTGACCGGCGCACTCACCCGCAGCGGTCTGTCGTCACGTCTGCAGGCGCTAATGGCTCCGCGTCACCGACTACCGGGTTTTTCCGGGGCGCTATTTCTGGTGGATATCGACCGCTTTAAAAATATCAACGATACCTGGGGCCATGCCGCCGGCGATTATGTGCTGGCGCAAACCGTGCACTGCATTCAGCAGGCGCTCCCCCCGATTTCGCTGGTCTGCAGGATGGGCGGAGAAGAGTTCCTCGTGCTACTGGAAGGGGCAAATGAAGCGCGGGCTTTCCTGCTGGCGGATCGACTGCGCAGCAGCATCGAAAATAATATCATCATGCATAAGGGCAACGATCTTAGCGTCACGGCCAGCATCGGTATCAGCCTGCTGAATATCAGCAGCTTACAGGCGCTGGATGAAGCGATTAACCGCGCCGATGAGCAGTTATATATCGCCAAAAGCAGCGGCAGAAATCAGGTCAGGCCGGAATTCGTGCTGTAATAACCTGCCGATCGGCCTGCTGATGCTGCCCGGTCGTTTGACACCCTATTAATCGTTGCTACCCTTTTTTAATCGCTATCATTTAACGAAAAGGTGCGATATTGCGGGCATAAGCATATTCCGGCCGCCGCCGGAGGATAAACGCCTGGTCGTTGGCGACGATTGGAGAGTAAAAATGAAACGTGATGTACTTAGCGAAGAATCTTATGATGAAGTTTGCCGGGTTATCGGTGATGCTGCAATTGTACTGACGGAGGACGGCCATAACATTTCCCGGGGAATGATTGCCAGCCTGCTGAGGCAAACGCGGCTGAATCGCGTTTATGCTAACCGTGATGAACAAAAAATTCTTGAACATGCCATCCGGTTAATAAAGCCGGATTAACAGTAATGAATACTTATATGCGCATCGATATTATTAATTTGCACAAGAAATAATGTTTTCCTATGACTCTCTGGAAGAAAAATCATTTATCGTACTAAAAACAGTCAGCTTTCGTTGCCGTTATCAACAAGTTTAAATCATTGATTTGCTAAATCTGATCGGGTCCTGCCAGCGAGAGTGGCGAGAAGAAATATGGATAAAAGACTGTAAGATACTACAAGTAAAACATGAGCAGCCTCATATTTATAAGTACAACTTTACCGATTTTTTATTTCATTTGAATGACTGAGTGACGCTGAAAAAATCTGCCTGCTTTGAATAAAGTTTTTCTGATTGAATCTTTTTAAGAAAAATCCTATCATGATTTTTAACATTTTACGCGATAGTGACCGCAATCGCTACGAGCCTCGCAGCTCCCTTCTACAAGGATGAGTCAATACTCCAGCCGCGTGCGGCGGGGTAGTCTTAACGCTGGCAGCTATAACCAGAATGTGCATACAAAGCGCTTTCTTTTGACTCGCTAACGTGTAATTCATCGTTGATTTAAATGGATAACGAACCGGTAAGGACCGCTAGAATGCCGACAATAATTATGGACCCATGTAATTATACCCGTGCAGGGTTGATCAGCTATATGACAACCAAAGGGATTAAAAGCAAGAATATAACGCTGGTTAACGGTATCGATCGGCTGCAAGCATGCTGTCAGCAACTGCACCCCGGCGTCGTGTTTATCAACGAAGACTGTTTCATTAACGAACCCGAAGCCAGCCAGCAAATCAGAGATACGATAGTCCAGAATCCGGACACACTGTTTTTTATCTTTATGGCTATTTCTAATAACCATTTTGAAGAATATCTCTACGTACGGAAGAACCTGATTATTACGTCGAAATCCATCAAGCCCGCCACCCTGAATCAGCTATTAGGCAGTTACTTCCATCAACGTCTTAATGCTTCATCCCGCCGGTCGTCTGGCAAGGATGTCCATCCACTGACGCTGAGTCAGACGGAATCCAATATGTTAAGGATGTGGATGTCAGGGCACGATACGAGCGAGATTTCTGACCAGATGCAGATCAAGGTTAAAACCGTTTCATCGCACAAAGGCAATATTAAGCGGAAAATCAAAACGCACAACAAGCAGGTGATCTACCATGTGGTGCGTCTGATGGATAACGTCACCAGCGGTATTTACGTCAACGTACGGCAGGGTTAACCGCGGCAGTTTAAAGGGGGAATCGCCCCCTTAGCATTTTCAGGAGTGAGGCTCAACGAAAACACCCTCTTCGTGGCCGACTTCATTAAAGAACCAGATCCCCAGCGGATAGTCTTCCAGTGCAACCAGATACATTGTCCCTTCGTTAAACTCTTCCACTGCCAGAACCGTGCCGACCCGGCGAGGACCACCATCCGTTTTTACCGTCACCTGCTGATTAACCTTCATGGTAACTCCTGTGCAATTTTTTCAACAGTTTAACCGAAAACCGCATACTGCGCAGGGGTTTACCCAGAATTATCGGCGCGCAATTATCCAGACGGCATCATGCACAATACCCGGAATGTAGCCGCACAGAGTTAGCAGGATATTGAGCCAGAAAGCGCCTCCGAAACCTACTGCAGAAAGACACCCATCGGCGGTAAAAGAATCGCAATAACAAGACGTATAAAGTCCATGCTTTCTCCTTTCTTTGGGTAACTGCCTGATAATCAGTATAGACAGCAATACAGCATCGTCGGGAAAGCGCCTGCTTACGACGAGCTTTTTCACTTTCTTTACGTTTCAAGCAAAGATTTCTGACGTCAACCACACTTAGAATATTCTCACTGCACCAACCCCAAAGGCGCAGTCAACCTAAAAAGTAACAAGGATTTTGCCCGCGCAGCGCGGGCTTTTTTTGCCAGCCGTTCCTGACATCTCTTTCCTGATGCCCGTGATGCCCATCGATTGGTGAAAAAAAACCCCGGCCGCTGGCCAGGGTAAATTGTTCACATTAAAAATAAAATTCGTTACTCGGGGAAATCCTTTTACAGCACAACATTAACCCGTCCTGGCATTCAGACTAATCCTAAGTTGATGTATCAATGTGTACAACAATCGTTAACTTGTACAGGAAAACCCGCACCAGTTCTGCGCTGGAAGCATTCTGGTCGTTTTGTAACAGGCCAAAAAATCAGCATTTTTTTTAGGATTAATCCGCATACCTGCCTCTCTTAAGTGCAGGTCCACACCCCACACGGCGAAGATAGCTTGACTATACTTTGTGCTGATTCGGTGATCTGCTCCAGTAAAACAGCCGCGGAGATTGTGCCGCTGCAGCAGGAACTGGGTTTCGGCGGTTCACCATTTATCAGTGAAAATGGTGCCGTCGTTCACTGTGGCGATGCTCATTCGGCGCTCACCGGTCTGTTCTCCCGCCAGGACTATCGTGCGATCCGCCACACCCTGCTGAATCTGCGGCAGCGTGAGGAGTTTAAATTTACTGGCTTTGCCGACGTCAGTGAAAAAGAGATTGCCGAGTGGACCGGGCTGACCCCGGCTCTTGCCGCTCGGGCCAAAATGCGCGAAGCATCTGAAAGCCTGATCTGGCGGGCTGCGGCGGATGAGCAATGATATTGTGCAGTCACTGCTGCGTAAAATGGCCACCATGGGGGTTAATATCACCAGCGATTCCTTCCGGGTATTGAAGGCAACTTACTATCGCAACGCGCTGGATATGATGGAGATTTACAACCACGAAGCAGTCATGAACGGTCTGAAATTCGATCAGCACGCTGAAGAAGCCGCGGTGGAAATGTTTACCCAGTCAATACTCGAGGCCGGGCAGGCGTTTATTGAGCGCCCTAACGAGAAACCGTTTATTCCCAGTTGGAGCCGGGTTCAGTCGGCGTTTCCCGATATTATGCAACGCATCTATCAGGCGGTTGAGGACGATAACAGCGGCGACGTTTAGTCACGGTGGCGGACGCAGTTGCGCCCGCCCTGCTTCGCCAGATACAGCCTGCGATCGGCGATGGATTGCAAATTGTCCACCTGATAATCACCCTGCTCTTCGCTGCTGCTGACACCCAGCGACGCAGTAACCTTCAGCATTTGATGTTTCCCCACCAGCAGCTCTTTCGCCGCCAGCTTGCGGCGAATGCGTTCCGCCACCAGCACGGCTTCATCCAGCCGGGTTGCCGGCAGCAAAATACAAAACTCTTCCCCACCTACACGACCGGCGATATCGGTTTTCCGCAGCACATGGCCAATCACCGATGCCGCAAGGGCCAGCACCCGATCTCCGGCGTGGTGCCCCCAGCTGTCGTTAACCGATTTAAAATGATCGAGATCGAGTTGGATTACGGAGAGCGGCTGCCGCTGCCGCTGGTTCAGCGCCGCCAGTTTTTCCGCACGATCGAAAAAGGCCGTGCGGTTAAACAGCCGTGTTAAACCATCGTAGTTTGCACGCCAGCTCAGCTTCTCCTGCAGATTCAGCAGACTGCCGGTCATCCGAATAATCGTCTGGTGGGAGATCAGCACCACGATGCTAAACATCAGCCACGTCAGCAGCAGCACCAGTCCAACACGGCCACTGTCGCCCAGCAGCCCTTCACGCAGCGTCTGCACGTTGACCAGCATGCCGTCAAAGTATTGCAGGCGTACCCAGCTGACAAAACGCCCGTCAAAGCGCATCGTCCCGCTGTGGGTTTCGGTAGCCTGTTCGGTCAGCCGTGCCAGCTGCGCCTTGTACAGACGGTACTCCTCCAGCTGGCTGCCGTCTGACCAGGCGATCAGATTGAACTGACGATCGATCAGCATCACTCCCTCCTCCTGCCGGGTACTCAGCGACTGCTGCAGGTACTGCTTTATCTGCTGCGTGGAGAAATCCATCGCCAGCACGCCGTACCAGTAGCCGTCACGATCGACCGAGCGCGCGACCGTCACCACCTTGCCCTCGTTATCTATGGAGTCGTAGGGGCCTGACCACAGGATTTTTCGCTGCGGATTAACCTTAGGATCGAGATCGACAAAGTACGGACGCCGGGCCACGCCAGAGAAGTTCTCCAGTGTGTGATTGCTGCGGGCATCCGGCAGCGTGGAGCTGAGATAGAACCCGGCGCGGGACATATACCAGAAGCGATAGTGGAAATCGCGCTCCGGCTGGTTAAATTGCAGGATCTGACTCATTTCCAGCACCGCGTTTAGCTCATCGGCCAGGCGCTGCGAGTCAGAACGGCTGAAAAGCGGGAAGCGCGTCAACAGTTCATCAGAGATTCCGTTGATCGGCACACCACGGGTTCCACTCGGGCTGAGATGCCACAGCGGCGTATGGCGCACGCGGTCAAACTGCTGCAAAAAGGCGGTGGATTTATCGGTAACCAGCGTATCGCCGATTGAATGCTCCAGCATACTGTGGAAAAACGCCAGCTCATCAAGGTTATGCTGCCACTGATTATCCAGATTGTTCGCCACAGAACTGAGGCGTGCCAGCTGGTTGGACTCATAAGTGCGCTTCAGCACCATCGCTTCATGCCAGGTCAACAGCGTTAGAAACAAAAAAACGATGGCAAAACACAGGTGTACAATGTTTTTAGGATGGAAAAAGCATGACTCCGTAGGCAAACTCACTCGTTTTCTCCCGATTGCACCATGGCCGTTTTACCTGATGATTTTAGACAATGAGTGTTTTCGGCGCTATCTCTACCACGCTCTTCTTTATCAGCACTTATTGATCTGAAATATTTTAAAATCGCCCTTTAGCCGGAAAGACAACGCTAACGGGTAATTTTCACTATATTGATCCTGTCCGGCTGCGGCAGTGAACATCATTGTCATAGCGAAAATATGAAATTTTGAATAAACATTGCCCAGCCAGACCGACACAGTACCCAGCGGCCAGTAAAAAAAAGGTATACTCGGCCAAGCTGAATTGGGGTCCCCCTGCTGTCAAAGCGATTGCAGCAGACTGGCATCATGGCGGCTCCCCTCTCTCCCATTTGAGTAGAGACTATCGAACTGAATATGCCTGAAAACTATCGTTATACTCTTCCCTCACGCGCCGGGGATCAGCGGCTGCTGGGGCAGCTCACGGGTGCTGCCTGCGCCGTAGAATGCGCCGAAATTGTTGAACGCCATACCGGCCCGGTGCTGTTAATTGCACCAGATATGCAGAACGCCCTGCGGCTGCAGGATGAAATACGCCAGTTTACAGAACAGCCGGTGATGACGCTGGCAGACTGGGAAACGCTGCCTTTCGACAGTTTTTCGCCGCACCAGGAAATCATCTCTTCGCGCCTTTCCACACTGTATCAGCTGCCATCGTTAAGCCACGGTATTCTGATTTTACCAGTTAAAACCCTGATGCAGCGCGTGTGCCCTCACAGTTTCCTTCACGGACATGCGCTGGTGATGAGCAAGGGGCAAAAGCTCTCCCGCGATACGCTACGTTCACAACTTGAGCAAGCGGGTTATCGCAGCGTTGATCAGGTGATGGAACACGGCGAATACGCCACGCGCGGTGCGCTGTTAGACCTCTATCCCATGGGCAGCGAACGCCCGTATCGTATCGACTTTTTCGATGACGAAATCGACAGTCTGCGCCTGTTTGACGTTGATACACAGCGGACTCAGGAAGAAGTTTCCGCCATTAACTTGCTACCGGCGCACGAATTCCCGACGGATAAGAACGCGATTGAACTGTTCCGCACCCAGTGGCGTGAACAGTTTGACGTTCGCCGCGAGCCGGAACATATCTATCAGCAGGTGAGCAAAGGCACCCTGCCCGCCGGGATCGAATACTGGCAGCCGCTGTTTTTCGATAAGCCTTTACCCGCGCTGTTCAGCTACCTGCCCGCCAGTACCCTACTTGTGGTGGCGGGCGATCTGGAAAGCAGCGCCGAGCGATTCTGGCTGGATGTCAATACGCGTTACGAAAATCGCAAAGTCGATCCGATGCGCGCCCTGCTGTCACCGCCTACGCTGTGGCTGCGCTGTGACGAACTGTTTGCCGAACTGAAAAACTGGCCGCGTATTCAACTGCGTACCGACCTGCTGGCCGACAAAGCGGCGAATACCAATCTGCAGTATCAGCCGCTGCCGGATCTGGCCGTGCAGGCACAGGCCAAATCACCGCTGGAAGCGCTGCGAAAGTTTCTGGAATCCTTCAGCGGTTCTGTAGTGTTCTCCGTTGAGAGTGAAGGCCGCCGCGAAACGTTGCAGGAACTGCTGGCACGTATCAAGCTGAAACCTAAAACGGTACGCTCGCTGAAAGAGGTCGATAAGCCGGGTCACTACCTGCTGATCGGTGCCAGCGAGCACGGCTTTATCGACGGGCTGCGCAATCTGGCGCTGATTTGCGAGAGCGATCTGCTGGGCGAACGTGTAAGCCGCCGCCGCCAGGACAGCAAACGAACCATCAACCCGGACGTGCTGATCCGCAACCTCGCCGAGCTGCATCCGGGCCAGCCGGTGGTCCATCTTGAACACGGCGTAGGGCGCTATATCGGCCTGACCACACTGGAGACCGGCGGTATCACGGCAGAATATCTGATGCTGGCCTATGCCGGAGACGCCAAACTATACGTGCCGGTATCGTCGCTGCATCTGATTAGCCGCTACGCCGGTGGAGCCGAAGAGAATGCGCCGCTGCACAAGCTGGGCAGCGATGCGTGGACGCGAGCTCGGCAAAAAGCCGCCGAGAAAGTGCGTGACGTGGCCGCTGAGCTACTGGACATCTATGCCCAGCGTGAAGCGAAAAAGGGCTTTGCCTTTAAGCACGACCGCCAGCAGTACCAGCTGTTCTGCGACGGATTCCCGTTTGAAACCACACCGGACCAGGCGCAGGCCATCAACGCGGTACTGAGCGATATGTGCCAGCCGCTGGCGATGGATCGTCTGGTGTGCGGTGATGTCGGCTTTGGTAAAACCGAAGTGGCGATGCGCGCCGCATTTCTCGCCGTGGAAAACCATAAGCAGGTGGCGGTACTGGTGCCCACCACCCTGCTGGCGCAGCAGCACTACGATAACTTCCGCGATCGCTTCGCCAACTGGCCAGTGCGTATTGAGATGCTCTCTCGCTTTCGAACCGCGAAAGAGCAGGCGCTGGTTCAGGCCGAGGCCGGCGAGGGCAGAGTCGATATTCTGATCGGCACGCACAAGCTGCTGCAGAATGACATCAAATGGCGCGACCTCGGTCTGTTAATCGTCGATGAGGAGCACCGTTTCGGCGTTCGTCACAAGGAGCGAATCAAAGCGATGCGCGCCGACGTCGATATTCTGACGCTGACCGCCACGCCAATTCCCCGCACGCTGAATATGGCGATGAGCGGCCTGCGCGATCTGTCGATTATTGCCACCCCACCAGCACGCCGCCTGGCGGTGAAAACCTTCGTTCGCGAATATGATGACCTGGTAGTACGCGAGGCGATTCTGCGCGAGGTACTGCGCGGTGGGCAGGTCTATTATCTGTATAACGATGTGGAAAATATCGAAAAAGCCGCTCAGCGGCTATCCACCCTGGTGCCGGAAGCCCGAGTGGCGATCGGTCACGGCCAGATGCGCGAGCGCGAGCTGGAACGGGTGATGAACGACTTCCATCACCAGCGTTTTAACGTGCTGGTCTGTACCACGATTATTGAAACCGGTATTGATATTCCGACGGCCAACACCATCATCATTGAGCGCGCCGACCACTTTGGTCTGGCACAGCTGCACCAGCTTCGCGGCCGCGTGGGTCGTTCGCATCATCAGGCCTACGCCTGGCTGCTGACGCCACATCCGAAAGCGATGACGGTTGATGCGCACAAACGCCTTGAGGCCATTGCTTCACTGGAGGATCTGGGCGCTGGTTTCGCGCTGGCCACTCACGATCTGGAGATCCGTGGTGCCGGTGAGCTGCTGGGTGAAGGCCAGAGCGGGCAGATGGAAACCATTGGCTTCTCGCTGTATATGGAGCTGCTGGAAAACGCGGTGACCGCGCTGAAAGAGGGCCGTGAGCCGTCGCTGGAGGATTTGACCAGCAGCCAGACCGAAATTGAACTGCGCATGCCCTCGCTACTGCCGGATGATTTTATTCCTGACGTCAACACCCGCCTTTCATTCTACAAGCGGATTGCCAGCGCCCAGCAGCAGGGCGATCTGGACGATCTGAAAGTCGAGCTGATCGATCGTTTCGGTTTACTGCCGGATGCGGCGCGCAACCTGTTGGACACTGCGGCACTGCGGCTGGTCGCCCAGAAGTTGGGCGTGCGCAAGATCGAAGCCAGTGACAACGGCGGTTATGTTGAATTTGCCGAGAAGAATAAGGTTGATCCGATATGGCTGATTGGGCTGCTGCAAAAGGAGCCGAAGCACTGGCGTCTTGATGGCCCGACGCGTCTGAAATTTATGCACGATTTGGCGGATCGTAAGGTGCGGATGAAGTGGGTGCAGGAGTTTATGCAGCGTATGCTGGAGAATGTCGGCTGATGTGCTGGTGATAGCGCTGAGCGGCAGGGAATATCGTTGCGGGAAAATATACGAAATGCGCCACAAGAAATATGTTTTACATCGCGAAGACAAGAGATAAAAGGGGCGGCCTCTGAGGCGGCTTCCAGGCAATCCGCAGCGCTGAGGAAATTACATCGGTTCGTTTCGCAAACAGGCTGCTCACTGGTGGGACTCATTACCGCATGAGCGGGTAATTCAGGTGCAGGAAATACATGCAATAGCTAATAAGTATGCGTTTTACATCGCGACGACGAGAGATTAAAGGGAAAGCCTCTGCGGCGGCTGCCGGGCATTCCGCAGCGCTGAGGTGGCAGCAGTTGGCCAGAGATGCCAGCAGGGATGCTGGCGTCAGGCGAAGCCGGGTCAGGGACGACCCGTCTTCGCCGATCTGACCGGCCAGATGCTGCCTCCGAAGGCATCGTGCAGAGCACGACGCGAGGACCGCCCGGCAGCCGCCGTAGAGGCTGAACCGAGCACTTCAACTTACAGCGACGCCATTAACTTCGGCGATTTTCGACCGAATTCGCCCTAAATCAACGATCAGGCCTTATTATTCAGCACCAGCTGGCCGTTGCCATCCAGCGGAATACGCGTGCCGGGATCGTTATCCATACGGATCTTGCCCTGCTGATCGCCAATCTTATAGGTCACGTCGTAACCCATCATTTTGTCCTGCTTATCGTAGACGGTTTTACAACGCTGCTCGGTGGTGGTGTAAGTGTCGCGATCCTGCAACGCGCCCTGCACCTGATTACCGCCGTAGCCGCCGGCCAGCGCACCGGCAACGGTTGCTACATCGCGACCGCGTCCGCCGCCGAACTGATGCCCCAACACGCCACCCGCCACGGCACCCAGCACAGAACCGGCTATACGGTTCTCATCCTGCACCGGACGACGGTGCGTCAGGGTTACGTTACGGCACTCCTGGCGCGGAGTTTTTATCGTTTCTTTAATTGGGGTGGCGGACAAAACTTGTGCAAACTGCGGGCCGCGATCGAACACGTTCATACTGGCAACAGCAGCAACGCCAAGGGCTGCAGCCACACCGATCCCAATACCGGCTAACATTGATTTATTCACAGGAAACCCTCCTGAAAGTGTTACCGCGCATCTTTGCCAGCTGCGGCATCCGTGGCAGGTACGGCATACTCGGCGTGCGCGACGCGCCGGGGTAATTAAGACAAAGTTTGCGGTGGAGAGTAAAAACTGACAATCGGAATACGGGAAGAAATGAGATTAACGCATGATAAGTACTTTGTTTTAAGAGTGTTCCGAAGCGTTTAAACGCCACCGCATAAAAAAACGACCCGCAGATAACGTTCGGTTAAGAACGTCACCCCGGGCCGCTTTAACACGACGATTCAGATATTAGTGCAACTTCAGCCTTGGACGAATCACGCGGTTAATACTGCCCACCAGCATCATCAGACCGGTTTTGAAGTAACCATGCAGAGCGATCTGATGCATACGGTACAGTGAGATGTAGACGAAGCGCGCAATACGCCCCTCAACCATCATCGAACCGCGCATCAGGTTACCCATCAGGCTACCCACGGTGCTGAAGCGAGACAGAGAAACCAGCGAACCGTGGTCTTTATAAACATAGGCCTGCTGCGGTTTGCCTTTGAACTCAGCAAGAATGTTCGCCAGTACGCGGGATGCCATCTGGTGAGCAGACTGCGCACGTGGCGGTACGAAACCACCGGCAGGCAGCGCACATGACGCGCAGTCGCCAATCGCGTAGATGTTCGGGTCGCGTGTAGTTTGCAGCGTCGGCTCGACTACCAGCTGATTGATACGGTTGGTTTCCAGACCGCCGATATCTTTCATAAAGTCCGGCGCCTTGATACCGGCCGCCCACACCATCAGATCGGCTTCAATAAATTCACCGGATTTGGTGTTCAGGCCGTTTTTCTCGGCGCTGGTTACCATGGTCTGAGTCAGTACGCGGACGCCAAGTTTAGTCAGCTCCTGATGCGCCGCGCCGGAGATACGCGCAGGCAGCGCAGGCAGGATACGCTCACCGGCTTCCACCAGCGTCACGTTCAGCGCATTGCTGTCGAGGTTTTTATAACCGTAGCTGTGCAGCTGCTTAACGGCATTGTGCAGTTCGGCGGACAGTTCCACCCCGGTCGCACCGGCGCCGACGATGGCGATGTTAACTTTCTCCGTTGCGCCTTCGCTGGCGGAGAATTTCAGGAACAGGTTAAGCATCTCATTATGGAAACGACGCGCCTGATGCGGGTTATCCAGGAAGATGCAATTATCTTTCACGCCCGGCGTACCGAAGTCATTCGAGGTACTCCCCAGCGCCATCACCAGCGTGTCATACGCCAGTTCACGTTCCGGGACCAGCACGCTGCCCTGTGCATCACGGATTTCTGCCAGATGAACGCGGTTGTTCTCGCGGTCGAGCTGCGTCAGCGTACCCAGCTGAAACTGGAAGTTATGCTTGTACGCGTGAGCCAGGTAGCTCAGGCCATCAATGCCTTCATCCAGCGATCCGGTCGCCACTTCGTGCAGCAGAGGTTTCCATAAATGAGTATGGTTTCTATCTACCAGCGTAATCTGTGCTTTATTTTTACGCCCAAGCTTATGGCCCAGCTGGGTAGCCAGTTCCAGTCCGCCTGCACCCCCGCCGATAATAACAATTTTCTTCATAGGTGCTGTCAAACGACCCTCTCTAAAAGTGAACCAATCGTTAACCAAAAGTTAAATAAATAACCTTGGTAAACATAGGGTTGGCGATATTAATTCGCAAGCTGAGGGCAGGATATCACGGGGGAATTCATGAGTTCTACGAAAATTGATCCTGGTCAATTTTATTATAAAAACCAAGAATAGTAAGAATAAACTTAATAACGTAACCCGCTCAAAGCGGGTTACGCAATGGATAGAAAACGCCTGTTATGATTATTATCCGAGGGTTTTGAAGTGATTAATTCGCGGCAGATGATGTGAGATATTTTTGAATTTATGCCCTTCGACTTCATCCCAAACCAGTTCATAAAATTCACGCAGCAGCGCGGCACTACGTTGACTATCAAGGGCATCGTCATTGCGCGATAGAAAAGTCAGGCAGCGGCTGTGGTTTTTCTGGCGGAAGTCCTTCACGCATTTGGTGGCAATATCCAGGTACTCTTCTGGCCGATCGATTTTCCCTTCCATCACTTCCTGGGGCCACAGGTTTGGATTAAAGATTGCCTGACGGATATTGCACAAGAATCCCACGCGTTCAGCCCAAAAACCACCCAGCCCCACGCCGCAAATTAACGGCGATGGGTCGGTGCAGTGCTTTAACAGCTTATCCGTCTCTTTAAGAATATGTTGCATGTCATGCTTAGGATGCCGGGTGCTGTAGCTTACCAGCCGGACATCGGGATCGATAAACTGCAGCTGTAAAACCTTTTCGTGATTGCCAGGGCTGTTAGAATCAAAACCATGTAGGTAGATAATCATCGTCATCCTCACTTAACGTGCCGCAGACGGCAAAGTCAGTCACCTTTTGCGGCTTTGTGTGCCAGCCAACGCGCCTGAAGGTTGTCGAGTGTAGCGCTGATTTGCTTCCAGCGGGAAGATCCCAGCAACTGCTGGCGGGTATAGGAGCCACGATGGTATAACCGGCTCACACGCTCTGCATTGATCGGTGACAGGTTATCCAGCACGCTGACCGCACCCGCACGGTTATTACACACCAGAATCATGTCGCATCCGGCATCCAGTGCGGTTTGTCCGCGCTCGGCGTAGCTGCCCATTACCGCAGCGCCTTCCATCGACAGGTCGTCAGAGAAGATCACACCGTCAAAGCCAAGTTCTTTACGCAAGACCTTTTGCAACCAGTGGGAGGAACCGCTGGCCGGGCGGGAATCAATTTCAGTATAGATAACGTGAGCGGGCATAATCGCATCCAGCGCTTGCTCATCAATTAATTGTTTGAAGATCGCCATATCATGCTGACGAATTTCGGTCTCGCTGCGGTTATCGCGCGGCGTTTCTTTATGGGAGTCCGCACTGACCGCACCGTGGCCGGGGAAGTGTTTACCGGTGGTTTTCATGCCGGCTTCATGCATGCCGCGAATGAAGCAGCGTGCCAGCGCCAGCGCCTGTGCCGGATCTTTGTGGAATGCGCGTTCACCAATCGCCGCACTGCCGTGGCCAATATCCAGCACCGGGGCAAAGCTGATATCAATATCCATTGAAATCATTTCAGAAGCCATCAGCCAGCCCGCCTCCTGCGCCAGCCTCGCCGCTTCCGCTGCATCATTCAGCGCGGCAAATGACTGCATTGCTGGTAAACGGCTGAAACCTTCACGGAAGCGCTGTACGCGCCCGCCTTCCTGGTCCACCGCAATTACCAGACGATGACGCGAAGCCGCGCGGATTTGCCTGACCAGCTCGGCCAGCTGTGCCGGATCGTGGTAGTTGCGGGTAAACAGAATCAAACCGCCCACCAGCGGATGCTGCAAAATCTCGCGTTCTTCCGCATCCAGCTCGTAACCGAGCACATCTAACATTACCGGTCCCACAATGCACCTCTGTAAACCTGTTTATCAGGCTAATTTAACTGTGAAAGCCGCTGCCAGCCTGTTGCTGCCAGCGTGCCAAAATGGTTTTCGCCGGTCTGTTGCCAGCGAAGTTCGTACCAGCTGGTAGCCAGCAGCAAAAGCCAGGGCTGCCAGCGCCGAACCTGACGATGCAGTCTGCCGCTATCGATATTCTGACGGATCGCATAGGCTGCGATCAACCGCTGCTGCTGCACGTCGTTCAGGGCGTTAATATCGATCAGTGCCGCAAGTTCAAGCGCAACGTCACCGTCTCCTGCGTACTCCCAGTCGATGAGCCGCAAACGTGCTCCTTCGCCGATAAGATTGCCGCTGTGAATATCCATATGCAGCACGGCCAGCCGAAGCGGATGGGGCTCACCGCGGCGTCGCAGACGTTTTAGCACTCTCAGCCAGGTCGCCGTACGGCGCGAGGGCTGACTGCGCTGCCAGTAGCTTATCAGCAAAGGCATGAGTTCAAGTCGGTAGCCAGTCAGCGGCTGGCGATGCAGCCTGGTGATGAGCTCGGCCAGCGGCTCAATCGCCCGATCGAATTCCTCTACGGACAGCACCTCCCCCGGCAGCCAGTCAAGCAGCAGCCAGTTCCGGCTGCGGCCATAGACCGCCGGCACCAGGCCGCTGGCATGAAGTTTACGCAGAATGCGATATTCACGCTGGCGATTAACGCCGGGCATCTGCAGCGATCCGGCTGCACGGCGCGCCAGCAGGGTCAGACCAGGAAGAGAAACTTTCATGCTGTAACCGCTGAGCCCTTCCAGCGGAAAAACGGTACCGGCGGCCTGCGCCGCCGGAAACTGTCGGAAAATCAGCTGCTGCAAATCGGTGTTAATGTTGAACGTCACCATTACCTGACCAGATGATCTCGCCGGTCTGCACCAGCATCAGCTGCATTTGCAACTCGGGCGCTTTCACATCGCCTTGTGCATTGCTGTAGAGCACGTACTGTGCCCCCACGTAGCGCGCCAGACCAATCGCTTTGCTGCGCGATACCAGGCTGTCTTCCGCCGACAGCCCCAGCGTCTGTTTCGCTACCGCCAGCTGCTGGGGTGTCACCAGGGTAAACTGACTGTTGTTAGCCAGCGCACTTTGTAATGCCGCGGTCGCTTTAGCGCTTTGCAGGCTACCGTTGGTGCTGTTTTTAACGTTATCGACCAGCAGCACACTGCCCGCCGTAACGCCGTCGGCTTTCAGCATCTGCGCAACCAGCGGGGCAACGCTGGCCTGCCAGTTAATGGTTTGCATTTTCGGCGGCTGCGGCACGGTTTCAATCGGTCCGGGCTGGGAAGGTACTGGCTGAGGTTGCTGCGGCTGTACCGGCTCAACCGGCGCAGGCTGCTGGGGCTGTTCAGGCTGCTGTTGCTGGTTGAGAACACAACCGCTGAGGATCAGCGCCAGGGCCAGTACACCAGAGAATTTTAACATGTGACTTGTCACGCCATCACTCCTTACAGATACAGGTAAAGGCGAACTTTGCTCGCCGTCAGATTGCCGGTTTGCGAAGAAATGTCGGTTTTACCCTTCGCGGGCACCACCAGCGTGCGTGGCTTCTCGTAAGGCAGGATTTCCAGCCCACGATCGTCATACCAGTAGAAACGATAATTGACTTTAACCGGTTTTTCCTGCTGGTTGACCAGGGTACTGACCGCACTCTGCTGGCCTTCCGTTTCGCTGATAACTGGCTCATCAGTTGTGATACCGGCAGAAAGCACCGATGACTCCATTACCAGTGATTGCGACGTATTAATGGTGGTGCGATCGTTACTGCATCCAGTTAATGCAACCAGTAACGTCAGAGCAGTCAGGCTTGCCCGCATAACATTGTGTCCTGTTCGCTGGCGCTCAGGAAGCCAGCATTGGGCCTAAAGGACGGCCACCGACCAGGTGAAGGTGAATATGATAAACCTCCTGGCCACCGTGTTTATTGCAGTTGATGATCAAGCGGTAGCCGTCTTCAGCAATGCCTTCCTGCTTAGCGATTTTAGACGCGACGGTAATCATTCGCCCCAGCGCGGCCTCGTGTTCAGCCTGAACGTCATTCGCTGTTGGGATCAGCACATTGGGTACGATCAAAATATGGCTCGGCGCCTGCGGTGAGATATCGCGAAACGCGGTGACCAGTTCATCCTGAAACAGGATGTCGGACGGGATCTCACGACGAATGATTTTACTGAAAATGGTTTCTTCGGCCATGTTGCATATCCTTAGCAGTGTTTTTTTATAACCGCAGTATGAGCGAGAAAATCGTTTTCTTTCAACCTGCAACTGATTTTTCTTTCCCGACTGCGCGGCTTTGCAGCAGTTCCGTATCCCGACAGCACGATTTATCCACCTGTTAAATAGCAAAAGGGGAAGCCGCTGGCCTCCCCTTTTGCGTCATCATCCTGTCCGATTACATCTTACGGATATAGTCATCCATATCGGTTTTCAGGTTGTCAGACTTGGTACCGAAAATCGCCTGCACACCGGAACCGGCAACCACAACACCGGCTGCGCCCAGTTTTTTCAGCCCAGCCTGGTCAACTTTGCTGACGTCACCCACACTAACGCGTAAACGCGTGATACAGGCATCGAGGTTAGTGATGTTGTCTTTACCACCGAAGGCTGCAACCAGGTTAGCGGCCATTTCTGTGGCATTCCCGGTGCTCTGCTCGGTGGCGCTGTCTTCACGACCCGGAGTTTTCAGGTTCAGCTTAGCAATCAGCACGCGGAAGATGGTGTAGTACACCAGACCGTAGATGATACCGACGATTGGGAACAGCCAGATTTTGCTGCTGTTACCGCTCAGTACGATAAAGTCGATCAGACCGTGCGAGAAGCTGGTGCCATCACGCATGCCCAGAAGAATACAGATTGGGAATGCCAGACCAGCCAGAACAGCGTGGATCGCATACAGGATCGGCGCAACGAACATGAACGAGAATTCAATCGGTTCGGTGATGCCGGTCAGGAACGAGGTCAGCGCTGCGGAGATCATGATACCGCCCACTTTAGCGCGGTTTTCCGGTTTTGCTGAGTGCCAGATAGCAATCGCCGCCGCTGGCAGACCGTACATTTTGAACAGGAAGCCGCCGGATAGTTTACCCGCTGTTGGGTCACCGGCCATGTAGCGAGGGATATCGCCGTGGAAGACCTGGCCCGCAGCATTGGTGAATTCACCAATCTGCATCTGGAAAGGTACGTTCCAGATATGGTGCAGACCAAACGGCACCAGCGCACGTTCAACCACGCCGTAGATACCGAATGCCACAACCGGGTTCTGATACGCCGCCCACTGTGAGAAAGTCTGAATCGCTGTACCAATCGGTGGCCAGATGAAGGAGAGCACCACGCCCAGGAAAATTGCCGTCAGGCCGGAGATAATCGGCACGAAGCGCTTTCCGGCAAAGAAGCCCAGGTATTCAGGAAGCTGGATACGATAGAAGCGGTTAAACATATAGGCCGCTATCGAACCGGCAATAATACCGCCCAGGACGCCGGTATCCGCCAGATGTTTGGCCGCAATCTCTTCCGCAGGAAGGTGCAGAACCAGCGGTGCCACAACGGCCATAGTTTTCACCATGATGCCGTAGGCAACCACGGAGGCCAGTGCGGAAACGCCGTCGTTATTGGTAAAGCCAAGTGCCACGCCGATAGCAAAAATCAGCGGCATATTGGCAAAGACCGAGCCGCCAGCTTCTGCCATAACCTGCGAAACTACCGCCGGCAGCCAGCTGAAGTTGGCGGAACCAACGCCCAGCAGAATACCTGCAATCGGCAGGACCGATACAGGCAACATCAGCGATTTACCGACCTTTTGCAGGTTCGCAAATGCATTTTTGAACATAGTGTAAAGCTCCTGAGTATGAGTGCTTTTCTTCGCGCCAGGCGCGTTGCAAAGGGGGGAGGGCCCTTTGCGGGTGAGGCATCGTTGTGCCTCTGATATTTATTACGAAGAGTAAAATAAATCCGCGTAAATTTGTTTGATGACTATCACGTTTCGTTGAACGTGCCACCGCTCTTTGAAAGATTTCACAAAGATATGCGACTTTTTTCAGCAAAAAAATGCAGCCACCGATTTTATCGGGCTGCACTTTACAAATTTTCCCTATTAATTACGAGCTATAAAAGAATGTGGTCGGCGATTAATCCGTCAGGCGCGTCATGGGAACATGGAAAAGGCGAGAGAAGTTTTGTGTAGTAGCCTGCACCAGCTCTTCAACGCTCACCCCCTTCACTACCGCCATATATTCCGCCACATCGCGGGTATAAGCGGGCTGATTCTCTTTGCCACGGTGCGGTACCGGGGCCAGATACGGCGAATCGGTTTCGACCAGCATCCTGTCCAGCGGCACATAGCGCGCGGCTTCGCGGATCTGCTCAGCGTTGCGAAAAGTAACAATGCCGGAGAAGGAGATATAGAAGCCCATATCCAGCAGCGTTTCCGCCGTCTCTCGATCTTCAGTAAAGCAGTGAAGCACACCGCCGCAGTCCTCCGCCCGCTCCTCCTGCAGAATGGCCAGCGTATCCTCCCGCGCATCGCGGGTATGAACGATAACCGGCTTGTTCAGATCGCGGCCCACGCGGATATGCTCACGGAAGGAGGCCTGCTGACGCGTTTTGGTCTCTTTCTGATAGAAATAGTCCAGGCCGGTTTCACCCATGGCAATCACGCGCGGATCGGCGGCAAGCTGGCGCAGTTCGGCAAAGTCGTACTCTTCTTCCTGATTCAGCGGATGAACGCCGCAGGAGTAGGCTACGTTAGGGCGATCGCCAATTAGTTCGATCATCGCTTTATAGCCGGGAAGCGTGGTCGCGACCGCCAGCAAAAATTTCACATCACGCGCGGCGGCTTTCGCCAGAACGTCGGAGACATCCTGGTGCAGCGTTTCGTAGTTCAGGCCATCCAGATGGCAGTGCGAATCAACTAAAAACATATTCGTTACTCTTAACCTGTTAAATCGGTTGCGTGAGGATGCAGAATGGCTTCCCAGCTCAGCAGCTGGTCGGTGAGCAGCAGTTCGCGGTTCACCGCCACGATGTTCAGCAGGCGATCGCGGCAGGTCAGCCACTGCCGAAGACTGGCGTCGATCGCCGTTGCCGGTAGCCGGCTGGCAATCTGCATCACCAACGTCTGACAATCCACGTTGCTGATCCAGGCCCCGCCGCCCTGCTGCCACTTCACCGCATCCACCAGCAGCGAGCAGAGCCAGCCAATACGACGTGCCGCGTCATCATGATTTAAGGCGGGCAGCAGGCTGAGCAGGTCACCCTGCACGGCATCGGGCAGAGTCTGACAAACCAGCTGGCGCTGCTGCCAGTTTTTCTCTTCCAGCAGCGCCAGCGCTGCCGCAGGCGCGCCGCTGCTCAACCGCAGCGCCGCAGTGCGTTCATTCAGGCCAGCCGCACACTGTTTTTGTAGCCAGTTCAGACTCTGCATTTCATCCGGCGGCGCAAGGTGCCATTGCAGACAGCGGCTGCGCAGAGTCGCCAACAGACGAGAGGGTTCATGGCAGCTGAGTAAGAACCAGGTATTTTTCGGCGGTTCTTCCAGCGTTTTCAGCAGGGCATTAGCGGCAGCTTCGGTCAGCTGTTCGGCGTCCGGCAGCCAGACTACTTTTGCCCCTCCCTGTTGGGAGTGATGATAAAGCTTTTCTGTTACGCTGCGCACCGCATCAATCCCCAGTGCGCTTTTGCCCTTCTCCGCTTCCAGCCGATACCAGTCAGGGTGGGTTCCCGCCTGCATAAGCTGGCAGGCATGGCAGCTGCCGCAGCTTTTCAGACCGTCAGGCTGGCGGCACATCAACCAGCGGCCGATCCCCCAAACCAGTGCATCATCACCCATACCCGGCAGCGCCTGAATCAGCAGCGCATGATGAGCGCGCTGCGCCTGATGCTGGCTGATAATCTGCCGGTAGCTGTTATTCAGCCACGGATACCAGTTCATTGCTGTTCCTGTAACCACTGCTGCAGCGTTTGCTCCAGCTGCTGCGTCACCTGTAGAAGGTCGCAAGTTGCATCAATGGTTTTAATCCGCGCATCGGCAGCGGCCAGCGCCAGATAGCGGTCACGGGTGCGGATAAAGAAGTTCAGCGACTCTTGCTCAATGCGGTCGAGCGCGCCGCGCGCGCGGGCACGCTGCAGGCCGATTTCAGGGGCGACATCCAGATACAGCGTCAGGTCCGGGGCAAAGTCACCCAGCACCGCCTGTTTCAGGCTGCTCATAAGTTGGTTATCCATACCACGCCCACCGCCCTGGTAAGCCTGAGAAGAAAGATCGTGACGATCGCCAACCACCCAGGCTCCGCGCGCCAGCGCGGGTTTGATCACGTTTTCCACCAGCTGTACACGGGCAGCATACAGCATCAGCAGTTCGGCCTTATCGGTAACCTGTTCGCCTTCAATCCCCTGCTTGATCAGATCGCGCAGCTTCTCCGCCAGCGGCGTGCCGCCGGGTTCACGGGTGAAGACAATGTCGTTAATGCCATGACGACGCAGTTCAGCCACTACCGCATCCCGCGCGGTGGTTTTACCTGCCCCTTCCAGGCCTTCAATAACGATAAATTTACTGTTCATTTTTTTCCTTCAGCGCCAGGCGATACACCTGAACGGCTTTATTGTGGCTTGCCAGATTGGTGGTAAACGTATGGCCACCTTTCCCATCGGCAACAAAGTAGAGGAAGTTAGTTTTCAGCGGGTGAGCTGCCGCTTCCAGTGAGGCTTTACCCGGCATAGCAATGGGTCCGGGCGGCAGGCCATTAATGGTATAAGTGTTCCAGGCCGTCGGCGTTTCCAGATCTTTGCGCGTCAACGTGCCGCGGTAGTCCGGCCCCAGGCCATAGATCACGGTCGGATCGGTTTGCAAACGCATGCCCAGCCGCAGGCGGTTGATAAACACCGAAGCCACTTTGCTGCGCTCTTCGCTGACCGCAGTCTCTTTTTCAATAATCGAAGCCATCGTCAGCATATCATTTTTGCTTTTATAGGGCAGGTTATCCATTTTCCCCTGCCACTGAGCATCCAACTCTTTATCCATCCGCTGGTACGCGCGTTTGAGCAGCGCGACATCGGTAGTATTAGCGGTATACAGGTAGGTATCAGGATAGAACCACCCCTCAACCCCCTTCGCTTCACCTTCCAGCTTAAGGGCAGTAGCGACGGTGGCCAGCTGGTCATCCGCCAGCGTGTGCTTGATATAAGGCGCGCTGCGCAGCTGGCTCAGCCACTCCTGCATGCGCGTGCCTTCTACGAAACGCAGCGGGAACTGAGCTTCTTTACCGCTGGCAAGCAGCGCAAGCATCTCACGGACGGTCATTTTGGGGTCGAGGCGATAAGTACCGGCCTTAAACTTTGCCAGATCCGGCTCAAGTTTCAGCAGCACGCCAAACCACGGACTCTGTTTAATGATGTGCTTAGATTCCAGCTGCGCTTCCAGCACCACCCGACCAGAGCCTGCCGAGAGAGTAAAAATAGTTTCTTTGTCTACCGTCAGCGGTGAGTCGGCGAACTGGCGGGTCTGCCAGTATCCGTAAGCAACGGCCAACAGAGAGACAGCAACGACCCCGGCGATAATTTTGCGTGTTTTAGTCATGAAAATTCCACGGTTGATTAATGGGGGTTAAGCAGACGAAACAAGCGGCGCGAGCTGAAGTGCCGCGCCTCAATCTGACGAACCGGCAACACCGGCATCAGCACATTGGTGATCAGCACTTCATCGGCTCTCTCCAGCACCTCAACGCCTGCACGAACCTCGCTGAGGGTAAACCCCAGTTCCGCGATCTGCTGCATCACCCGCTGGCGCTGGATACCGTTCACGCCGGAGGCGCTTAAGTCCGGGGTAAAAACCTGCTCCCCAATACGCCAGAAAAAATTTGCCGCACAGCATTCCACCAGCATGCTATCAGTGTCAAGCACCAGTGCCTCGTCGGCACCGGTCTGCTCAAGTCGTGTGCGAATCAGCACCTGTTCCAGCCGGTTGAGGTGCTTTATCCCCGCCAGCAGCGGATTCTTCCCCAGCTGAATCGGGCTGAGGGCCAGCCTTGCCCCGGTCTCGCGAAGCGTGAGGTAGTGCGTAGGATAAGCGGAAACGAAAACGATGCGCGTGGGTGACGCACAGCCCGCGGCGCTGTAACCGCGCCCGCCGCTGCCCCGGGTAACAATGGCTTTCAGTACCCCATCGTCACGGCCGGCGGCGGCATGAATCATTTCCTGTCGCAGTAACTCCCAATCCACGCCAGTAATCAGCAGTCGCTCACAGCCCTGTTGCAGCCGCGCGATATGCGCGGAGAACAGTTCAACTTCTCCCGATCTTATGCGAGCGGTGGTAAAGCAGCCGTCACCAAACTGCACGGCGCGATCGCTCGCGGCAACAACGCCCTGCTTCTCGCCATTGACCCACATCATACTGATTCCTCTATTACCGATCATGCTGCAAGATTACCTGCCCGGCCTGCCAGAATCATCTGAATCTGTCGAGGATGATGTGCGATATCAGGCAATAACCCCTAAGCCATAACTCGCGAAGGCGAGTAGGTCGTTCAAAATCCGACACTGGGGTATTCGCTCTACCTACACGCGGGCAAAAAAAAGCCCGCCGATTAGGCGGGCCTTTACGCATGTGAAAATCAGACTTTACGGAAGATCAGTGAACCGTTAGTACCACCAAATCCGAATGAATTACACAGGGTGTATTCCATGTCTTTTACCTGACGCGCAGTATGCGGTACGAAATCCAGGTCGCAACCTTCATCCGGGTTATCCAGGTTAATCGTTGGTGGAACAGCCTGGTCGCGCAGCGCGAGAATGGTGAAGATCGATTCGATCGCACCTGCAGCACCCAGCAGGTGGCCGGTCATGGACTTCGTCGAACTGACCATCACGCTTCCGGCAGCAGCACCGAAGACGGATTTCACCGCCTGGGCTTCAGCGATATCACCGGCTGGCGTTGACGTACCGTGCGCGTTGATATAGCCAATCTGTTCCGGGGAAATCTGTGCGTCTTTCAACGCATTAACCATCGCCAGTGCTGCGCCTGCGCCGTTTTCCGGCGGTGAAGTCATATGATAAGCATCGCTGCTCATACCAAAACCAACGATTTCCGCGTAGATTTTAGCGCCGCGTTTTTTCGCGTGCTCATACTCTTCCAGCACAATCAGACCAGCACCATCGCCGAGAACAAAACCATCACGGTCTTTATCCCAGGGGCGGCTGGCAGCCTGCGGATTTTCATTGCGGGTTGACAGTGCACGAGCAGCACCGAAACCACCCACGCCAAGTGGCGTACTGGCTTTCTCTGCACCACCGGCCAGCATCACATCGGCATCATCATAGGCGATGATACGTGCTGCATGACCAATATTATGCACGCCAGACGTACAGGCGGTAGCAATGGAAATACTTGGGCCTTTCATGCCGTACATAATAGTCAGGTGTCCGGCAACCATATTGACAATGGTTGAAGGCACAAAGAACGGACTTATTTTGCGTGGACCGCCGTTAACCAGTGAGGAATGGTTTTCTTCAATTAAACCAAGTCCACCGATACCGGAGCCAATCGCGGCACCAACGCGCCCTGCGTTTTCTTCTGTAATAACGAGGCCAGAATCTTGCATGGCCTGAACGCCAGCAACAACGCCATATTGAATGAAAGCATCCATCTTGCGCTGATCTTTGCGCGAGATGATTTCATCACAATTAAAATTCTTTACTAAGCCAGCAAAACGCGTTGCGTAGGCACTAGTATCAAAATGGTCAATCAGGCTGATGCCACTCTGACCGGCAACAAGAGCATTCCAGGTAGACTCTACGGTATTGCCGACAGGAGACAACATGCCAAGACCAGTCACAACTACACGACGCTTAGACACGTTCGTCCTCCAGGGAGGGAAAAATTGACGCGATGTGGGATATTTAGATAAAACTCAGGCGGTCGAATGACCGCCTGGAGATGTTCACTTATGCCTGGTGACCATTGATGTAATCAATAGCAGCCTGAACAGTAGTGATTTTCTCAGCTTCTTCATCCGGAATCTCGGTATCGAACTCTTCTTCCAGAGCCATTACCAGCTCAACGGTATCAAGAGAATCAGCGCCCAGATCTTCTACAAAAGAGGCAGTGTTAACAACTTCTTCCTGCTTAACGCCCAGCTGCTCGCCAATGATTTTCTTAACGCGTTCTTCGATAGTGCTCATACTATTAAATTTCCTATCAAAACTCGCTTTCGCGATGGTTTTCGTAGTGTATAAAATGTTGAAAAAGATGCAACTAAATCCCGGCTGGTCAAACCACGATTTTACGCTATTTTGCGGCTTTTGCCTCAAATAACGCAAATAGTTTTCGTGATTATTAGACCATATACATTCCGCCATTGACGTGCAGCGTTTCACCAGTGATGTAAGCTGCTTCGTCAGAGGCTAAAAATGCGACAGCATTCGCGATTTCCTGCGCACTGCCGAGGCGGCCCGCAGGAACTTCCGCCAGAATACCTGCACGCTGATCGTCGTTCAGCGCGCTCGTCATGTCGGTTTCAATGAAACCAGGTGCCACGACGTTAACGGTAATGCCACGTGACGCAATTTCACGCGCCAGTGACTTGCTGAAGCCAATCAAACCTGCTTTTGCTGCCGCATAGTTTGCCTGACCCGCATTACCCATTGTTCCAACTACGGAGCCAATGGTAATAATTCGGCCCACTCGCTTTTTCATCATGGCACGCATTACCGCTTTTGACAGACGGAATACTGAAGTCAGATTGGTGTCCAGGATATCCTGCCACTCATCGTCCTTCATGCGCATCAGAAGATTATCACGCGTGATGCCAGCATTATTGACTAAAATGTCCACTTCGCCAAATTCGGCGCGAATATTTTCCAGCACGGTCTCGATCGAAGCAGGGTCAGTTACGTTCAGGAGCATGCCCTTCCCGTTGTCGCCCAGATAAGCGCTGATGGCTTCGGCTCCGTTCTGGCTGGTCGCCGTACCGACAACTTTGGCACCGCGGGCGACAAGCGTTTCCGCGATTGCACGGCCGATACCGCGACTTGCACCGGTAACCAGCGCGATTTTACCCTCGAAATTCATGTTGTTCCTCGTGTTATTGTTCAAGCGCCGCTGACAGGCTGGCCTGGTCGTTTACCGCCGCCGCCGTCAGGGTGTCAACAATACGTTTAGTCAGCCCGGTTAACACTTTACCCGGACCCACTTCCAGCAGCGACGTCACCCCCTGCTGAGCCATAAATTCTACGCAACCGGTCCAGCGAACCGGGCTGTACAGCTGACGGACCAGCGCACTGCGGATAGCTTCAGGTGAAGTCTCACACTGAACATCAACGTTATTCACCACCGGGAATGCCGGTGCGTTGAAGGTCAGTTGCTCCAGCGCCACTGCCAGCTTATCAGCAGCAGGTTTCATCAGCGCACAGTGCGAGGGTACGCTCACCGGTAGCGGCAGTGCGCGCTTCGCGCCCGCGGCTTTACAGGCTGCACCCGCGCGCTCAACGGCTTCTTTATTGCCGGCGATCACCACCTGGCCCGGTGAGTTATAGTTCACCGGAGAAACAACCTGCCCCTGGGCAGACTTTTCACAGGCTTTGGCGATTGACTCATCGTCCAGACCAATAATCGCCTGCATGGCACCCGTGCCTTCCGGTACGGCTTCCTGCATCAGTTTACCGCGCAGTTCAACCAGCTTGATGGCATCGGCAAACGCAATCACTCCGGCACAAACCAGGGCACTGTACTCACCAAGGCTGTGGCCTGCAAGCATTGACGGTACTTTTCCGCCTTTTTCCTGCCAAACGCGGAAAATGGCAACAGAAGCAGCCAGTAGAGCAGGCTGCGTTTGCCAGGTTTTGTTCAATTCTTCAGCAGGCCCCTGCTGGACCAGCTGCCATAAATCGTAACCCAGCACGTCAGAAGCTTCGCGGAAGGTTTTTTCAACAATCGGATTGCCTGCGGCTAAATCAGCCAGCATGCCCACCGCTTGCGATCCCTGTCCCGGGAATACCATTGCAAATTGCGTCATCGTTATTTCCTGTTAATCAAAAACGAACCAGAGCTGAACCCCAGGTGAAACCGCCACCGAAGGCTTCCAGCAAAATCAGCTGGCCGGGCTGAATACGCCCGTCGCGCACCGCTTCATCCAGTGCAGAAGGTACAGAAGCCGCAGACGTATTGCCGTGGCGATCGAGGGTTACCACCACTTTATCCATGTCCATGCCCAGCTTGCGGGCCGTTGCACTGATAATGCGCAGGTTGGCCTGATGCGGCACTAACCAGTCAATAGCAGAACGGTCAAGGTCGTTCGCCTTAAGCGTTTCATCAACGATATGTGCCAGTTCGGTCACGGCAACTTTGAACACTTCATTGCCCGCCATCGTCAGATAAGCAGGCTGTTCCTGATGCTCGCGATCCTGATTAGGCAGGGTGAGCAGCTGGCCATAGCGGCCATCCGCATGCAGATGCGTGGAGATGATGCCCGGTTCTTCGCTGGCACCAAGAACAACAGCACCGGCACCGTCGCCAAACAGAATAATCGTGCCACGATCCTCAGGATCGAGCATGCGTGACAGCGCGTCAGCACCGATCACCAGTGCATATTTCACTGCACCGTTTTTAACATACTGATCGGCAACGCTCAGTGCGTAGGTAAAGCCCGCACAGGCCGCTGCCAGATCGAAAGAGGCCGCATCGTCAATTTCCAACATCTGCTGGATCATGCAAGCTGAGCTTGGAAACGCGTGACTGGAAGACGTGGTTGCGACCACAATCAAACCGATGTCATTTTTATCAATGCCCGCCATAGAGAGCGCACGCTCGGCGGCATGAAAGCCCATCGTCGCCACGGTTTCATCCGGGCCAGCAATACGACGTTGACGGATGCCGGTTCGTGTGACAATCCACTCGTCCGACGTATCCACCATTTTTTCCAGATCGGCATTAGTCCGCACCTGTTCGGGCAAATAGCTGCCCGTACCGATAATCTTCGTATACATGTACGCTCAGTCACTCTTAGGTAATACAGCCTGTAGGCGGGCAGCAATCCGCTCAGGAACTTGCCGCCGCACCGCCTGCTCTGCCTGTTTTATCGCGACGGTAAACGCGCGTTGATTGGCCGCACCGTGACTTTTAATCACCGTACCGCGCAATCCTAACAGACAGGCGCCATTGTACTGGTCGGGGTTAAGATGGCCAAAATTCTTAGCCAGACGCTTTTGAATCCAGCGACCTAATAGTCTCAGCCACCATGCCTTTTTTTTACCTTCGCCCTGTGATTTCAACAGCGAAAGAAACATTCTTACCACACCTTCCATAGTTTTTAACGTCACGTTCCCGGTGAAACCATCGCACACCAGAACATCCGTCTTGCCGGTAAGAAGATCGTCACCTTCAAGGTAGCCAATATAGTTAACTTCTGCTGAATCATGAAGTGCTGCTGCAGCTTCGCGAATTGCCGTTAACCCTTTAGTTTCTTCCTGGCCTATGTTGAGCAGCGCCACGCGCGGATTGGCAATCTCCAAAATTTCTTCTGCCATCACCGCACCCATAATGGCGAACTGCACCAGCATAGCACTGTCGGATTCTACATTAGCCCCTAAATCCAGCACGACGGTTTTACCCTTCAGCTGATTTGGCAGTACTGTCATCAGCGCCGGACGCTTAATCCCTTCCAGCGGCTGCAATAATATTTTTGCCAATCCCATCAGCGCGCCGGTGCTACCGGCGCTGATACAGGCATCTGCGTGACCCGCTTTGACCTGCTCCAAAGCAATACGCATTGACGATCCGCGACTTGCGCGGATAGCCTGCGAAGGTTTCGCATCACTGGCAATAACTGATTCAGCAGGGATTATCTGCAAACGCGCGCGCAGCGCAGAATCAGCTGTGGCTAGTAATGACGTGATTTTGTCGGGATCGCCGACCAGAAGAAGATGCAGGTGCGAATCAGATGCCAGTGCCTGCATTGCCGCAGGCACTGTCACGCAGGGACCGAAGTCCCCGCCCATGGCATCTATCGCCAGGGTCAATCGTGTCAAAGTATTGCCGCGCTATTCCGCGGAATTACTTAACGATAACCTTGCGACCGCGGTAGTAACCATCCGCAGTGATGTGGTGACGCAGATGAGTTTCACCAGAAACTTTATCTACGGAAAGTGTTGCAGTGGTCAGAGCATCGTGTGAACGACGCATGCCACGTTTGGAACGGGTTGGTTTATTCTGTTGTACGGCCATGGACCTTACTCCTATTACTTACGCTTTAAACTGGCTAATACGGCAAATGGATTTGGTTTTTCTGCCTCAGCAGGCAACTGACCAAAGACCATGTCCGCCTCGGACACTTCACAGTGTTCAGAATCATGCACCGGAACAACAGGCAGGGCGAGGATGATTTCATCTTCAACCATTGCCAGCAAATCGGTTTCACCAAACTCGTTGGTGTCGATTGGCTCGTACGCTTCCGGTAGTGCTTCTGCCTGCTCGTCAGTGACGACCGGGCTGAAACAGTACGATACGTGGACCTGATGCGGGAACGGCTTGTTGCAGCGCTGACAACATAGCGTCACGGAAACTTCAGCTGTACCTTTCAGTACGGCCAGACGCTGATTGTCGATCGCAAACGACATCACACATTCTACATCACTGTCCACACTAACCACCGAGTCGGCAATTCGCTCAACCTGTTCAGGGGTGTAAACACCCTGGTAGTCCAGGCGTTTCTGAGCGGTTCGCACCACATCGAGAGTCAGGGGTAATTTTACCTTTTGCATAGGGCGCGCATATTAACTTTGTAACGACATAGAGTCAAAGAAAAAGGCCGTGTAACGACATCTTTCAGCCATTATTCGCATCCAGTGCGGCGCACAGTTTAAAATGCCTTTCATCGATTCGCTATCTATATCCGGAAAAAAATATGTCACAACTGGTTTTAGCCTCAACATCGACTTATCGCAGCGCACTGTTAACCAAATTGCAGTTACCCTTTATTTCCGATGCGCCGGAGGTGGATGAAACACGGCGAGAAAATGAAGCAGCGGAGCAACTGGTTGTGCGCCTTGCGGCGGCGAAAGCGCAGGCGCTGGCCGAGCGTTATCCTGAGCATCTGATTATCGGCTCCGACCAGGTCTGCGTCGTGGACGGCGTTGTTTGTGGTAAACCCCACACCGAAGAGAACGCCCGCGCCCAGCTTCACGCCGCCAGCGGCCGCAGCGTGGTGTTTTATACCGGGCTGGCGCTGTATGACAGCCGTCATCAGAGCCTGCAAACGCTGTGCGAGCCTTTTACCGTGGATTTTCGCACGCTTAGCGAGACCGAAATCGCTCACTACGTCAGCCGGGAACAGCCCCTAAACTGCGCCGGCAGCTTTAAAAGTGAAGGTTTAGGCATCACGCTATTTGAGCGTTTGTCCGGCCGCGATCCCAATACACTGATCGGCCTGCCTTTAATCGCGCTGTGTGAGATGTTAAGAAAGGCCGGAATGGACCCGCTGGCCTGAGCAACGAAATGCGGCGCATAGACTGCCGCCTTTCGTTGCCGGGATGATTAGCGGTTTTGCTTACGGAGCACCGCAAGACAGCGCTTCAGGCCGTCATCCAGCGGAGCTTCCACTCGCATCACTTCACCGGTGCCGGGGTGGGTAAACTTCAGAGCCGCCGCATGCAGGAACAGACGGTTAAGCCCGGTGCCTGCCAGTTGGCTATCAAACTCTGCCTCACCGTAGCGATCGTCAAAGGCAATCGGGTGCCCGGCATGCAGGGTGTGCACGCGGATCTGATGGGTCCGCCCGGTCACCGGGCTGGCTTTCACCAGCGTGGCGAATGCGTAGCGCTCTTCAACTTTAAACAGCGTTTCCGACGGTTTGCCTTCGCTACTGACCTTCACCACGCGTTCACCGCTTTGCAGGATGTTTTTCAATAATGGCGCGCGCACCGATTTAACATGCGACGGCCACTGGCCGCGCACCAGCGCCAGATAATCTTTCTGCATCCCCTTTTCACGCAGCTGTTCGTGCAGCGAACGCAGCGCGGAACGCTTTTTCGCTACCAGCAAAATACCGGAGGTATCGCGATCCAGCCGATGAACCAGCTCAAGGAAACGTGCCTCCGGGCGCAGCGCCCTCAGCCCTTCAATCACGCCAAAGCTCAGACCACTGCCGCCGTGTACGGCCGTGCCGGAGGGCTTATTCAGCACCAGGATATGCTCATCTTCATAAATGATTGCATCACTTAACGCCGCCACTTTGGCCAGTTTAGGTGAAACACTCTCTTCTTCACGTTCGGCCACGCGCACTGGCGGAACGCGAACCTGATCGCCGTCTTCAAGTTTGTATTCAGGTTTGACGCGTTTTTTGTTCACCCGCACTTCGCCCTTACGCAAAATGCGATAAATCATACTTTTCGGCACACCTTTTAGCTGAGTGCGCAAAAAGTTATCGATGCGCTGTCCTGCTTCATCAGCAGAAATGGCAATTAATTGTACGGCTGGAGTCATGGTTTTCATGGTTGGCGATTCTAAATACCCGGCAGTGATAGCGCCACATCTTTTTCTGTGCTTAACTGACATGGATGACCGCCGCGAGGAAGTTATGGCCGGATTTTATACAGTTTGCTGAAAAGCGCTGCAATTCGTTTTAAAAGACGGGATAAACTTCCCATTGCGGATAAAGTCATCTTGCGCTCTCAAGCTTAGCAATGGAATAATGTTTCCGTTTTTAACGCGACGTCTTGGGAATGCAGGAAAAAGCGTTAACCCAATAGATTTGGGGTGTATTACAACAATTTTGCCGGATAGCCCATACACGCAGCAATGGCGTAAGACGTATTGTGCAATCAGGCATTTAGCGGGCTGCGGGTTGCAGCCTGGACGAAAAAATGGGATTGGTTCACCTGGTAATCTACTGGCGGTTCCCCCCTTACAAAGCGCTGTTTTTCCATATGTAAAACAGGCTACCGTGATTTTGCGCCCCTTGAGCTGCCGACACCCGAGAGGTTGACGACTAAGCGATGAGACACGGGGCCATCGGTTCAATACGTCCAGCGTTACTTTGCCCGCAGCTTTGTCCCTAATGTAAGAATAATGAGTAAGTTACGATGAAAAGAATGTTGATAAACGCAACTCAGCAGGAAGAGTTGCGTGTGGCTCTCGTAGACGGCCAACGCCTGTACGATCTGGATATTGAAAGCCCAGGACACGAACAGAAGAAAGCCAACATCTACAAAGGCAAGATTACCCGCATTGAACCCAGCCTTGAAGCCGCCTTCGTTGATTACGGTGCTGAAAGACACGGTTTCCTACCTCTGAAAGAAATCTCCCGCGAATATTTCCCCGCTAACTATTCCGCTCACGGCCGCCCTAATATCAAGGACGTACTCCGTGAAGGTCAGGAAGTTATTGTCCAGATTGATAAAGAAGAACGTGGCAACAAAGGTGCTGCGTTAACCACCTTTATAAGCCTGGCGGGAAGCTATCTGGTTCTGATGCCGAACAACCCCCGTGCTGGCGGTATTTCACGCCGTATTGAAGGTGATGACCGCACTGAACTGAAAGAGGCACTCTCTTCGCTGGAACTGCCGGATGGGATGGGACTGATCGTTCGCACCGCCGGTGTCGGTAAATCAGCCGAAGCGCTGCAGTGGGATCTGAGCTTCCGCATGAAGCACTGGGATGCCATTAAAAAAGCCGCTGACAGCCGCCCTGCTCCGTTCCTGATCCATCAGGAAAGCAACGTGATTGTCCGCGCATTCCGCGACTACCTGCGTCAGGATATCGGTGAAATCCTTATCGATAACCCGAAAGTGCTTGAGCTGGCTCGCCAGCACATTGCCGCTCTCGGACGCCCTGACTTTAGCAGCAAAATTAAACTGTACACCGGTGAGATCCCGCTGTTCAGCCATTACCAGATTGAGTCTCAGATTGAATCCGCCTTCCAGCGAGAAGTGCGTCTGCCATCTGGTGGTTCCATCGTTATCGACAGCACCGAAGCCCTGACCGCTATCGATATCAACTCGGCCCGCGCAACCCGTGGCGGCGACATTGAAGAAACCGCATTTAACACTAACCTTGAAGCGGCCGACGAAATAGCCCGCCAGCTGCGTCTGCGCGACTTGGGCGGTCTGATCGTTATCGACTTCATAGATATGACCCCGGTTCGCCACCAGCGCGCGGTTGAAAACCGCCTGCGCGAAGCGGTGCGCCAGGACCGTGCGCGAATTCAAATCAGCCACATTTCACGATTTGGCCTGCTGGAGATGTCACGTCAGCGCCTCAGCCCGTCACTGGGTGAGTCCAGCCATCACGTCTGCCCACGCTGCAGCGGTACCGGCACCATCCGTGATAACGAGTCGTTGTCTCTGTCTATTCTGCGCCTGATTGAAGAAGAAGCGCTGAAGGAAAACACTAAAGAAGTCCACGCCATCGTTCCAGTGCAGGTTGCGTCCTATCTGCTAAACGAAAAACGCGATGCCGTCAGCGCTATCGAGAAGCGTCAGGGCGGTGTTCGCGCCATTATCGTGCCAAACGATCAGATGGAAACACCGCACTACTCGGTGCTGCGTGTGCGTACCGGCGAAGAAACTCAAACGCTGAGCTATCACCTGCCGAAGCTGCATGAAACCGAAATGGCGCTCCCGTCGGAAGAAGAGCGCGCCGAGCGTAAGCGCCCTGAGCAGCCTGCGCTTGCCGCCTTTGTGATGCCTGATGCACCTCCGGCACCGCAGGAAACCAGCAGCGATGTCACTGCGGTTCCGGTAAGCAAAAAACCGGTTGAAAAAGCCCCAGCAGAACCTGCACAGCCGGGTCTGATTAGTCGCTTCTTTAGCGGTCTGAAAAAGCTGTTTTCCGGTGAAGAAAAAACCGTTGAACAGGCTCAGCCGGTTAGCGAGAAAAAAGCGACCGATAGCGCTGCACCACGTGGCGATCGTCGTAACAATCGTCGTCAGAACAACAATCGTCGCGACCGTAACGGTGAGCGTACTGAACGTAACGATCGTAATGAACGTAACGATCGTAATGAGCGTAACGACCGCAGTGAACGTAGCGATCGCAACGAACGGAACGACCGCAATGCTACTGAGCGTAGCAACGACCGTTATAACGATCGCAATGAGCGTTCTGAACGCAATACCGATCGCAATGACCGTAGCGATCGTAACGACCGCAATACTTCTCGCGATCGTAACAATGAAGCGCGTGAAGGCCGCGATGACAATCGTCGTAACAAACGCAACGTTGCCACGCAGGTTGAGCAGGCAGACGATCGTCAGAATCTGAACGAAGAGAATCGTGCAGAGCAGCAGCCGCGGCGTGAACCTCGCGCAGATCGCCAGCGTCGTCGCCAGGAAGAAAAGCGCCCGGTAGCGCAGGAAGAGAAAGTCATTGAGCAGGCCGTTGCTGCCGTTGATGAAAATATCGATGCGCTGGAAGAAAATGTGCAGGTTATGCCGCGTCGTAAACCGCGTCAGCTGAACCAGAAAGTACGCATTGAAACCGCAGAGCAAACGGCAGCTCGTACCTTCCGCCCGGAAGAGACTGAGGCAGTACCTGCTCCAGCAGCTCAGCCTTCAGCGACAGAAACGCCAAGCGAAAGCTTCGATAATGACGATCGTGACAGCAACAACATGCCGCGTCGTTCACGCCGTTCGCCACGCCATCTGCGCGTTAGCGGTCAGCGTCGTCGTCGCTACCGCGATGAGCGTTACCCAACACAGTCGCCAATGCCGTTGACCAGTGCTGCTGCATCGCCAGAAATGGCATCAGGCAAAGTGTGGATCTCTTACCCGATAGCTCAGGCAAGCGATGAAGTTGAGCACGAACAGTCCGTGGTTCCAGCTTACGGTCATACTGATGTTGACAACGAAACGGCTGATAATAATGCAGCAGGTGAAGTTGCTGCGGCGGCAAGCGTAGCCGTTGCTGCTGCAACTGCTGTTCAACAGTCACCTGCCGTTGCAACTGAAGAACCAGCAGCAACAGAAGTCGTTTCACAGGTTGAATCTGCACCAGCACAGGCAGAAGCACCATCGATAGAGACAGCGCCAACATTAGCTAAAGCTGCTCCTGCGCAGGTTGAAGCACCGTTGGTAGAAGCCGCACCAGTGCAGGGGGAAGCGCCGTCCGAGGAAACTACACCGGTGCAGGAAAAAGTCACGCCAGCGCAGGAAGATGTTGTAACGGCTGATGCCGCCCCGGCTACAGCGATCCCAACGGAAGAAGTTGTGGAATCTGCTCCAGTAATCGAAACACCGATTGCCGCTGCGCCAGTCACCTTCGCCGAAGAAGTTCAGCCAGAAGCCGAGCCGGTTCATATCTCTGAACCGCTGCCGGAAGTGCAACAGCCAGAGGTTACCGTGGTGAACACCGACGAAACCGCCGCTATCGAAACGCCGGCAGCAGAGGTCCCTTCGGTCATTCCTCCAGCCAAAGAGAGCGTTGCCGCTGACACCATCGCCGAAGCCGTATCGGCTGCCGAAGAGCCTCAGGCTGAATTCGCTCCGGTTGATGCCGTTGCGGATATCGTTGAGGAGCAGCAGATCGCTGAAGTAGCAAGCGAACTGGCAGCAGAAGCCCCGACGAGTGTCAGCGCGGAAACCACGCAGCAGTCCGTTGAAGTGCTGAACGCGAACAACGCGGTAAGTGAAGGTGCGCCGACCATTAGCGAACCATATGCGCCAGTACCGGCACGCGATAAGCCGGTAAGTGATGCAGCCGCCTTTGGCAGCTTTAAGCATCACGCCAGTGCGCCAATGACCAGTGCTCCGGCGCCGGCCTATCAGCCAGAACCGGCTCGCAATAGCGACTGGGTACGCCCGGACTTCAACTTTGAAGGCAAAGGCGCGGCAGGCGGGCACTCAGCCACTCATCAGGCTACCGCTCCGGCGACCCGTCCTTAAGCGTCATTCTCTACGCTAAAGTGAAATCCAGCCCCGGCCATTGTGCCGGGGCTTTTTTTATGCCTTCGGGATAAGCATGCTCCCTTCAATCCCTGCAAAACGCGCTTCCCTTAACGCTGCGAACGACGACTCAGACTTCACCAGCAGCAACAGCAGCGTATATTCTAATGGTGGCCCCGATTTAAAAGGACGATAGCTAACAGACAGTATTCCTGGCTGGTATTTGAGGTGCCCCTTCAGCGGGTAATGCAATAAAAGTAACAGGCTATTCTCTGGGAGTAACATCATCAAGCAATGAATCAGTCATTCAATAGCCGGCACTTCTCTCATATTCCCAGGCGAAAAAAATCGCCCGCAGGCGATTCTTTTTCAGCATTAATCCGCATTGTTTAACGCAAGACGCTAAACCACCGTCCGGCGGGCAAAGTCACGCAGCCGAAAGCCCAACAGCATCAGCACGGCAAAGTACACGCCACCGCCCACGGCGCAAACCGCAGCCAGGCGTATCAGACGCCACAGCATATTACCCGTCGCCCAGTCAGGCATCACGTACAGCACGCCAAGCAGCGCAGCGGCCATAGCCAATACGGCGAACAGCAGACGCACCAGGAAGTTGCGCCAGCCAGGCTGCGGCTGGAAGATATCCTGTTTGCGCAGCTGCCAGTAGAGCAGTGCCGCATTGAGACAGGCTGCCAGACCAATTGATAGCGACAGTCCGGCATGCTTCAGCGGGCCAATAAACGCCAGATTCATTACCTGCGTCATCACCAGCGTCACCATGGCGATTTTTACCGGCGTTTTAATGTCCTGCCGCGAGTAAAAACCGGGGGCCAGTACCTTAACCACTATTAGCCCCATCAAACCGACCGAGTAGGCAATCAGCGCGCGCTGGGTCATCACCGCGTCAAACGCGGTGAATTTGCCGTACTGGAAAAGTGCCACGGTTAGCGGCTTAGCCAGTATCCCCAACGCCACCGCGCTCGGTAACGCCAGCAGGAAGCACAGACGCAGGCCCCAGTCCATCAGGCGCGAATATTCGTCCTGGTTACCGCTGGCAAAGCTTTTCGCCAGCGACGGCAGCAGAATAGTACCCAGCGCCACGCCCAGAACACCGGACGGAAACTCCATCAGGCGATCGGCGTAATACATCCAGGAAACGGAACCAGAGGCGAGGAAAGAAGCAAAGATAGTGTTGATGATCAGTGAGATCTGACTAACGGATACGCCGAGGATCGCAGGTCCCATCTGGCGCATCACCCGCCAGACGCCGGCATCTTTCAGGTTAAGCCGCGGTAGTACCAGCATGCCGATTTTTTTCAGATGCGGCAGTTGATAGCCCAGCTGTAATACGCCGCCCGCCACCACCGCCCAGGCCAGTGCCATGACAGGAGGATTGAAGTGCGGTGCAGCAAACAGCGCAAAGCCGATCATGCTGACGTTAAGCAAGGTCGGAGCAAAAGCGGGTACTGAAAAGCGATTCCACGTATTGAGGATCGCCCCGGCCAGCGACGCCAACGAAATCAGCAGGATGTAAGGGAACGTTACCCGCAACAGGGATGAGGTCAACGCAAATTTATCGGCCGTATCGGCGAATCCCGGAGCCGTCACCAGGATCACCCAGGGCGCGGCAAACATACCCAGAAGGGTGATAACCGCCAGCGCCAGGGTCAACAGACCTGATACATAGGCCACGAAGATCCGCGTAGCTTCTTCACCCTGCTTACTTTTATATTCGGCGAGGATCGGCACAAAAGCCTGAGAGAATGCGCCTTCCGCAAAGATCCTGCGCAGCAGGTTAGGTAATTTGAACGCCACAAAAAAGGCGTCGGTGGCCATCCCTGCACCAAAAATTCGCGCCACAATCGCGTCGCGTGCAAATCCCAGCACACGAGAAAACAGGGTCATAGAGCTGACCGCTGCCAGTGATTTCAACAGGTTCATGTGTTTCCTGATTTGAGTTTTCCGGCCATCGGAGCGGCCGGAATATGGTGGGGATAGTCTACGGAAATGAAAGGAAATAACCACTCACGATTGTTACACCCTATAAACCCATCGCCTCTGTCGGGATGCACACAGGGTTAAGGCAATCGGCCGCAATCCGCGTCGCGCCAGAGTTTTTCCACTAAGCGCTGTGCGACCAGCGCCTGCTCACCAGCGATCTCCGGCATTGTCTGATTTTCAATGCTGCGGATAAAATGATGCGCAGCACCAGTAAAACCGCGCTGTTCGAGGGTCGTTTGCCAGCCTGGAATCGGATCGATAACGATACGTCCCCCGATCTCCTGCTGCCAGTCGCGCATATCGTCGATGCGAAATACCGCCCCATCGTCCACCGCCTGTACCGTTTCCATCTGGCTGCCGGCGCGGCGATGCATACTGGTGGTCACCTGGATGTTGCCAACACGGAAATGATGTTCGGCATACAGCAGCTGCCCCTGCGAATTGGTTTGCAGTACACCGCTCTGAAAAACCCCTTCCCCGCCGCTCAGCCAGAGCGCCGTATCCACCACGTGCAGGTAATCATCCAGCAGGGTGAACAGCGCATCCTGCGGCCCTACGCTGTCACTGCGATGTTTATCCATGCGTAGTGAGGCAGGCTGAGAGAGTGCCGCGCGCAGCTGCAGATAGAGCGGCGCAAATCGACGGTTAAAAGCCACCATCAACTTACGGCCTCTCGACGCGGCAAGCTCTACCAACTGTTCTGCTTCATCGTAGGTGGCCGCCAGGGGTTTATCGACGCAGACGTCTACCCCGGCACGTAACAGCATATCAACAATGCCAAAATGGCTGGCGGTACTGCTGTGCACAAATACCGCATCGCTGACCGCAGCCAGATCGTTAAGGGAAGCCAGTAGCGGAATACGGTAAGCGTCACAAACAGACCGCGCTTTTTGTTGATTGGGCGAATACGCGCCTGAAATCGTCCAGCCGTCAGTGCGGGTGAGAACCGGTAGCCAGGCTTTCTGCGCGATGCCACCCAGGCCGACAATACCTACTCTTAGCGCGGCCATTTATTCACCGTCCCGGCTTTCAAGCAGGACGGCCAACTGCTGCTTCAGCTCCGCCACCTCCCGTTCCAGTTGATCCACGCGTGCACTCAGCCCTTCATCAGCAACATCACTGCCGTCATCTGTCAGGCTGGCCTCATCCGGCTCTCCGCTGAAAAGGTGCATATAACGGCTTTCACGCTTGCCGGGTTCCCGCGCCAGGCGAACCACCAGCGCACCGCTTTCGCGGTTGCTCAATCCTTCCAGCGTTTGTTCAACTTCCGCCATAGTGCTAAAGTCATGCATCCGCGAACTACGGGTGCGCAGCTCACCGGGCGTCTGCGCTCCGCGCAACAGCAACGTGGTAATCAGCGCCACTTCAGCCGGGCTGAATTTCAGCTGGCCAAACTCAGAATTGCAGAAACGCTGCTCATATTTCACCACCCGGCTGCCAAAACCACTGATGGCCGTCAGCTGATGTTTTTTAACCAGCAGATCGAGGGTATTTTGCACCTCGCTGTCGCTGAGCGTCATTACCGGTTCACGGTTAGATTTCTGATTGCAGGCGGTAACCACGCCATTAAGCGACATCGGATATTGATCCGGAGTAGTGACCTGCTTTTCCAGCAGGCAGCCAACTACACGCGCTTCGGTCGCGCTGAAAGGACTCTTAATCATGATATCGTTACGCTCCACGCCGTTCAGGCAGCCATTCGTGCCAGGTCAACGCCGTCAGGACATGATCCTGCCAGCGTCCGTCAATTAACAAATAGTCTTTGGCATAGCCTTCTTTTTCAAAGCCGAGGCGCGCCAGTAAATCGCCGCTGCGCTGATTGTGCGGCATATAATTCGCCATAATACGATGCATACGCTGCTGTCGTTGCATATAGCGAATAGCGGTCTGCAGCGCTTCGAACATCATTCCCTGCCCCTGCCACTTTTCCCCCAGTGAATAACCGAGATAGCAGGCGTGAAACGATCCGCGCAGTACATTGCTAAAGTTAGCCACGCCGCGAATTTCATTTTCGTCCGGGTCCATCACCGCGAAATAGAAAGCGCTGCCCTGCTTTTGCATTTCCGCGATCAGTCCAAGCCGCGCCTGCCAGCCGGAGGGATAACAGTGGCTGTCATCGCGAACCGGTTCCCAGGGTTTAAGAAATGCCCGGTTCTCAGAATAGTAATCAGCCAGGCGCCAGGCATCACGCTCATGGACCAGCCGCACGACCAGCCGGTCGGTAGTCAGGCGCACTTTCGGCGCAACGGTACGATAGCCAAACATCTTTTCTCCTGAAATCCGTGGCCGGGTCAATATTCTCACTCATCAGGCCGGTCGCACCCGCAGGTACTGGCCTCGCTGTCTGCCACTATACCTGCCATCAGAATCCCTGGAAAATACTGACAGCAAAAAATGTGTGAAACAAACATGAAAAATACAGATGGATAAGAACAGGGCCCACGTAGCATTTTTAAATAGTCAGACATATTCAGTTGTGATTTTCCCTCAGGGTAATCGGCTTTGTCCTGGTGACGAATCAAGCCACATGGTGCATGCTATCCCTCCGGTCGGATTGGAAATTGCCGGTGTAATAACAGAGGATAATTATGAAAAAACGTTATTTAGGTCTGTGTGCCCTGCTGTTAGCAGGCGTGCTCACCGGCTGTAATCAGATTGCACAGTACAGTATCAGCGAGCAGGAAATTAATCAGGCGCTGGTTAAGCATAATAACTATGAAAAACAGATCGGCGTCCCTGGCCTGGTTGATGCGCATATTGTTCTCAACGACCTGAACAGTCAGATCGGTCGCGAAGAACCCAATAAAGTCACACTGACGGGAAATGCCAAAGTGAACATCAGCTCGCTTTTCGGCCCACAGCAGGCGGATATGAAGCTGAAAATGAAAGCGCAACCTACCTTTGATGCCGCCGCGGGTGCCATCTATTTGAAAGATATGGAACTGGTTGACGTTGAGGTACAGCCGGAAAAAATGCAGGGTGTGCTGAAAACGCTGACTCCTTATCTCAATGAATCACTGAAAAACTACTTCAATCAGAAACCGGCCTATGTGTTAAGTACCGACCGCAGTAAGGCGGAATCACTGGCCAAACGCTTTGCCAAAGGGCTGGAAGTGAAGCCCGGCGAGCTGGTGATCCCTTTCACTGACTGATGTCATTACGGTACGGAGGCTTTCCGTACCGTTTTTCACTTATCCGCCATAAACTTGGTGCATTCCCTTCGCTTTATCCCTATCCTTAGTACCCGGCCAAAACCTGCTATTACCTTTCTCTTTTGCCGGAGCACATCGCATGACCACACAACCTCAGCAGTTAATTATTCGCCGCCCTGACGACTGGCATATCCATCTGCGCGATGGAGATATGCTGGAAGCGGTAGTGCCCTTTACCAGTGAGGTCTGTGGCCGAGCGATTGTGATGCCAAACCTGGTGCCGCCGGTGACCAGCGTCGCCGCCGCCCGCGCCTACCGTGAGCGTATTCTGGCTGCGGTACCTGCCGGGCACGCATTTACCCCGCTGATGACCTGCTATCTTACCGATGGCCTCGATCCTGATGAAATCGAAAAAGGCTTCCGCGAGGGCGTATTTACCGCCGCGAAACTTTACCCTGCGCATGCCACCACCAACTCAGCTCACGGCGTGACCAGCATCGCCACCATTGCTACCGTGCTGGAGCGGATGCAAAAAATCGGCATGCCGCTGCTAATCCACGGTGAAGTGACCGATGCACATATCGATATCTTTGATCGCGAAGCCCGCTTTATCGAAACCGTGCTGCAACCGCTGCGCAAGCAATTCCCGGAGTTAAAAGTGGTGTGCGAACATATCACTACCAAAGAAGCTGCTGCTTTTGTTCTGGAAGGCAACGAGTTCCTTGGCGCCACTATTACCCCTCAGCATTTGATGTTTAACCGAAACCACATGCTGGTCGGTGGCGTTCGCCCGCACCTGTATTGCCTGCCGATTCTGAAGCGTAATATCCACCAGCAGGCACTGCGTGATGCGGTCGCCAGCGGCAACCGTCGCTTCTTCCTCGGCACCGATACTGCTCCGCACACCCGCGATCGCAAAGAAGCCAGCTGCGGCTGCGCCGGGGTATTCAATGCACCGTCCATGCTGTCGGCCTACGCGACGGTGTTTGAAGAAATTGGTGCGCTGGAGCACTTTGAGGCATTTTGTTCTGAAAATGGCCCGAACTTCTACGGCCTGCAGCTGAACGAGGGTACCATCACGCTGGAACGCCAGCCATGGACCGTGGCGGAAAGCGTTGCTGTCGGTAACGATGGCCATACCGTCATTCCATTCCTCGCCGGCGAAACCCTCAACTGGCGCGTTAAAGCATAAGCATTTTTAGCTGATGCAGTGATTGCCTTTGGTTAACTTACTGTATATATTTACAGTAAATTAGCCGGAGGCTCTCATGCGTGTAGAAGTCACTGTAGCAAAAACCACCTCACTGCCTGCTGGCGCGATTGAAGCGCTGACGCAGGAGCTCAGCAAAAGAATTGATAAACAGTTCCCAGACGGCACCAATACCATTTCGGTGCGCTACGCCGGTGCCAATAGCCTGACGGTGATGGGCGGGGGTAAAGAAGCGAAGGATCTCATTAGCGAAATTTTACAGGAAACCTGGGAAAGCGCCGACGACTGGTTTATTACCGATTAAGCCCTGCCTTTTTATATTGTCTTTCTGCGCGATCGCGGCCATCCAGGGGATAGACGACGTTCAAATTATCCCCTAATCTGAATCACTCATCCCGCCGTTGTTTATTACCGAGGTGTCGTTAATGGTCCATGACAATCCTGAGCAGGCAATGACTTTTGGGGAGCTCCTGGAAGTGATCGGCGAGCAACAGCGCCGCCTTACCGTGTTGGAAAACGCATTCTCCTGGCTGACCTTTTGCCTGGATGACAAAGCTAATCAGCTGTTAATACACAGTCTGCGGCTGGAAGGTCAAAATCAGAACCGCGACGAGCAGCTGCAAAAACACTTCATCAGCTTTGCCGATGATATCGAAAAACGGCTGGGTTTTTCTGCCACACCACCGGACACCCACGAGTGAGATAATTCTGTTTTAAGGGCTGGGGTGACTATTTTTCACTCGCATCAGTACAATTAATATTCAAACAACGTTCTACTGATTACCGTTAAAAAATATAATTCTGTCATACTAAAAAGTGCTGTTATAATTACAAAGCTGCAATAAAAGAAGCCGCATTGAACCTCGATAAATAACTTCGTTGTCATCATTAACACGAGTAAAAAGGGGGTTATAATGGACAGAAACAACAAAGATGTCATCCAGACACATCCCCTCATTGGGTGGGATATCAGTACAGTAGACAGCTACGATGCAATGATGATTCGTCTGCATTCCTTGTCCTCCAACGAGCAACACCGTGATGAAGCGGAAGTCGGCCAGACCTATTGGCTGACCACAGATGTCGCTCGCCAGTTTATTTCCATCCTTGAAGCTGGCATTGCCAAGATCGAAGCGACCGATTACCAGGACCGCGATTACAAAAAACACTGATCTTTAATCTGTTCAACACCAACAGGCACCCCACTGGGTGCCTTTTTCATACCCGCAATAATTTGTTATTCTGCACGGAATAGTGTTCCAACCAGAGGCCGGGTAAAAATGGTTTACGATTTAATTGTGGTAGGCAGTGGTTCCGTTGGGGCCGCCGCCGGGTGGTATGCAACACGTGCCGGGCTGAAAGTGCTGATGATTGACCGTGCCCACCCTCCCCATACGGCAGGTAGCCATCATGGCGAAACCCGACTGATTCGCCATGCCTACGGCGAAGGCGCGCGCTATGTACCAATGGTGCTCCGCGCCCAGCAGCTTTGGGATACGCTGGAGAAAGAGTGTGGCGAACAAATTATGCATCGCAGCGGCGTGCTGAATTTGGGGCCGGAAAACGCCGAGTTCATCCAAAACGTGATGAGCAGCGCGCACGAGTTTAATCTTGAGGTGCAGATACTGCGCGGTGAAGAGATAACCACCCGCTGGCCGCAGATCAGCGTGCCTCAGGGCTATATTGGGGTCTTTGAGTCGCGTTCCGGCTATCTGAAATCCGAACTCGCCATCAAAAACTATATCCGCCTGGCAAAAGAGGCGGGCTGCGCCCAGCTGTTTAACTGCGAGGTTAGTGCGATCGATGAACAGGATGGCCTGCAGACAGTCACTACACCTGAAGGCGTCTATCAGGCACGTAAGCTGCTGTTGAGCGCCGGAACCTGGGTCAAAACGCTTTATCCTTCCCTGCCGGTCACCCCGGTACGTAAAGTGTTTGCCTGGCACCAGGCGGATGGCCGGTACAGTGAGAACAACAAGTTCCCGGCGTTCACTGCCGAAATGCCGAACGGCATTCACTATTACGGTTTCCCGGCGGACAATAACGCCATTAAAATCGGCAAACACGAAGGTGGGCAGCCGATTGATACTCCTGAACAGCGCAAGCCGTTTGGCAGCGTGGCGGAAGACGGCAGCGAACTGTTCGGTTTTTTACGCCAGTTCCTGCCGGGCGTTGGCGTTTGCCTGCGCGGTGAGTCCTGCACCTATGACAACTCGCCGGATGAGGATTTCATTATTGATACCTTCTCCGCTCACCCTGACCGGATGATTATCACCGGCTTAAGCGGGCACGGGTTTAAGTTCGTCAGTGTGCTGGGCGAGATTGCCGCACAGTTTGCCGCAGGCAAAAGCAGCGAGTTTGATTTAACGCCGTTCAGCCTTACCCGTTTTTCCTAATAAAAACGGCTCAATTCTGAGCCGTTTTTATTTGCATAGTTTCTGCTGAACATTACTTCTTGATTTCGCTCGCCAGCGCTTTCTGACTACGCAGGCGCAGCTTATTGACCAGACGGTGCGCCTCGGCACGGCTGCCAACCGAAGGGGCAGAACCACGCAGCGGCTTACGTGCCGTTTCGCGCAGGGTGAAGACGGTAATCACACCAATCGCGCCGGCTCCCATAAGGTAGTATGCCGGCATCAGGTGATTACCGGTTTTCTCCACCAGCCAGGTGGTGACCAGCGGAGTGGTACCGCCGAACAGCGAAACCGAGAGGTTAAAACCTATCGCCAGCGCACTGTAGCGAATATCGGTTGCAAAGAGTGCAGGTAGCGTGGCCGGCATTGAACCGCTGAAGCAGGTATGCAGCGCACCGAGAATAATCAATCCGATGAAGACCAGCAGCATATTCCCCGTGCCAATTAACATCATGCAGGGGATCGCCAACAGGATCAGTCCAACCGCACCGCCCCAGATAACCGGACGACGACCAAGACGATCGTTCCAGTGCCCCCAGAACAGCGTCAGCGGCATCATGACAAACATCACCACCAGAATAAGCAGCAGGCTGCTTAACTCGCTCAGACCGAGTATGCCGGTCAGATAGCTCGGCATATATGAGGTCAGCATATAGTTTGAGACGTTAAACAGCAGCACCAGGCCAATACACTTCAGCATCTGCGCTCTATAAGTCTTCAACATCGCCCACAGCCCCATCTGCGGCTTGCTGTGCTCAAGCTGCTCCTGTTTTTCCATATGCTTCTGAAACGCCGGGGTTTCTTCCAGCTTTAGTCGGATATAGAGGCCAAACAGTCCCAGCGGCGCCGCGATAAAGAACGGGATGCGCCAGCCCCAGTCGAGCAGCGCCTGCTCAGGCATCACCGCTGTCAGGCAGGTTACCAACCCAGCTCCCAGCAGGTACCCGCCGAGCGTACCGAACTCCAGCCAGCTACCCATAAAGCCACGGCGCTCATCGGTAGAATATTCCGCGATAAAAGTAGCCGCACCGCCGTACTCGCCACCGGTAGAGAAGCCCTGCAGCAAACGTGCCAGCAGCAGCAGTACCGGAGCATAGATGCCGATTGAGGCATACCCGGGGATCAGGCCGATACAGAATGTGCCAATCGACATCAAAATCATAGTCAGTGCCAGTACTTTCTGGCGGCCAATGCGATCGCCCAACGGGCCGAACACTAAGCCTCCCAGAGGCCGAACCAGAAATGCTGCAGCAAACGCGCCAAATGTGGCTAACAGCTGAGCGGCAGGGCTACCGCCGGGGAAGAAGACCTTACCTATGGTCACGGCAAGATAGCTATAGACGCCAAAATCAAACCACTCCATGGCGTTACCCAGCGCAGCCGCACCCACGGCGCGCTTAAGCATGTCCTTATCGACGATGGTGATGTCGTCAACGCTCAGCTCTTTTTTAGCTGATTTTTTTTGCCAGAAATGTTTTTTTTGCGATGCATTGTGAACGGATAAGTTGCTCATAGCGCTCCCTGTCACGCAGTAGATTGAGCAGCCTTATAGCTTTCTTCACCAGATCGAGCAGGAATACATAAAGGGGAAGAAAGCTATAACGCAGCGAAATGTGAGATGGCGGTAAGCAACGAATACCGCTGGCACCCTTGCTTACGTATCTTTAATGCATACAAAACTCCGAAATAATTAAAATTAACCGCATTTTAAGCCAAATTACATAAATTCAGTGTGATTAACAAATATCAAAATATCACTTCTTGGTTTTTTCCACCACTGAAACTATACACAAGAGAAAGATATTAGTATTTTTAATATATCTTTATCAGCAAAGATTGACAAAAAATGACAAATAATTGACAATAGTCGATAAAACAAACAAAAAAATAGAATATGTTTTTGCAATACCGAAATGGTTAAAGTTCAACCACAAAACCATAAAACTTCCACTAACCTGCAAAAACAAACTGGTTTACTGAGTGTTTTTTGTGATTAATATTCAAATAATTTGACATAAAAAATTATTTTGTCATTAGGGGAAATTAGCTATTGATTTTAACCTTTCACTTGGCCAGTCTTAATAAAAAAATGACAATCGGTGAATTATGCAGTGGAAAAATAGTGTTACCCGTTATGGCTCTCTGAGCATCAGTTTGCACTGGCTGGTTGCCATCGCCGTCTATGGCATGTTCGCACTCGGACTCTGGATGGTGACACTCGGCTATTACGATACCTGGTATCACAAAGCACCAGAGCTGCATAAAAGTATCGGTATGGTGCTGTTCGCCGTAATGCTCATGCGGGTGGTATGGCGTTTTATCTCCCCACCGCCAAAGCCGCTCAGCAGCTACTCTCCGCTCACCCGTTATAGTGCGATTGCAGCGCATCTTCTGCTGTATGGCGTGCTGTTTGCTATTTTGTTTAGTGGCTATCTGATCTCTACCGCTGAAGGAAAACCGATAAATGTCTTCGGCGTGGTTCCCGTTCCTGCCGCGTTTTCCAACCTCGGTGAACAGGCGGATCTGGCCGGGGATATCCATCTCTGGCTGGCCTGGGCTGTGGTTATCCTGTCAGGACTTCACGGGCTTGCCGCACTGAAGCACCACTTTATTGATAAAGATATTACGTTGAAACGGATGCTGGGTTTTCGCATCGATTAACCTTTGGAGAAGGAGAAGTCTCGTGTTAAAGAATACTATTCTAGGATTAACCACCGCAGCACTACTGATGACCGCCGGTACTGCCGCAGCGGCTGATTATAAAATTGATAAAGAAGGCCAGCACGCCTTCGTTCAGTTCCGCATTAAACACCTTGGCTACAGCTGGCTGTACGGCAGCTTTAAAGATTTCGACGGGGGGTTCACCTACGATCAGGCCGATCCTTCCAAAGATAAAGTCAACGTAACGATCAATACCGGCAGCGTCGATACCAATCATGCCGAGCGCGATAAACACCTGCGTAGCGCAGATTTCCTTAACGCCAGTAAATTCCCGCAGGCGACCTTCACCTCAACCGGCGTATCGAAAAATGGCGATGCGCTGAACGTGGACGGTAATCTGACGTTGAACGGCGTGACTAAACCGGTGAAGCTGGAAGCGAAGCTGACTGGAGAAGGTAAAGATCCATGGGGCGGCGAGCGAGCAGGCTTCGAGGCAACCGGCAAATTTGCCCTGAAAGATTTTAATATCAAATCCGATTTAGGCCCGGCTTCGCAGGAAGTTGAGTTGATTATTTCCGTTGAGGGCGTGCGCCAGTAAGCACGGAGATCGCCACCTTCCCATCGGGGAGGGTGGCGTTTCACTGAAAATTACTCTTCCGGAATATGCATCGTGGTACTGAGCAGACCACGAGACTTATTGAAGATTTTATTGCCATTCTCACGGCCAGCACGGCGGGAACGCTGCTCTTCCGGCGACAGCGCCAGCTCTTCCATGCAAAGCGGGCTACAGCAGTGATTGAATTTCTCGGCGCAGCTCGGGCACTGGATAAACAGCAGATGACATCCGTCGTTCAGGCAGTTCACGTGCGTATCGCACGGTGCGCCGCACTGGTGGCAGTTGGCGATCACATCTTCTGAGATGCGCTCCCCCATTCGCTCGTCAAAGACAAAGTTTTTGCCCTTAAAACGCACCGGCAGCCCCTGCTCACGGGCACGACGCGCGTACTCAATAATGCCGCCTTCAATATGATAGACGTTCTCAAAGCCGTTATGGCGCATCCACGCGCTGGCCTTTTCACAACGAATTCCGCCGGTGCAGTACATGACGATTTTTTTGTCTTTGTCCTGCTGCAGCATATCCACGGCCATCGGCAGCTGATCGCGGAAGGTATCCGCCGGGATCTCCATCGCATTGTCGAAGTGACCCACTTCGTATTCATAATGGTTACGCATATCAACGAAAACGGCTTGCGGATCGTCAAGCATGGCATTCACTTCAGCCGCTTTCAGATAGGCACCCACGTCGCTGGCGTCAAAAGTATCATCGGTAATCCCATCGGCAACAATGCGCTCGCGGACTTTAAGACGCAGCACCCAGAAGGATTTACCATCGTCATCCAACGCGATGTTCATCCGCAGGTTATCCAACTGTGCATGGAACGCATACAGCATGGATTTCATGGTTTCATACTGGCTGGCCGGAACGCTGATCTGAGCATTAATACCTTCAGCGGCGACATAAACGCGGCCAAAAACCTTCAGTTTGGTCAGCGCAACATAAAGCGCATCGCGGAAGGCTTTTGGATTATCAATGTTGAAATACTTATAGAAAGATACTGTGGTACGCGGCTCGGTTTCAGCCAGCATGCGTGCCTTCAGCTCTTCATTGGAAACAAGGTTATGTAACACTGGCATGGTGTTCGTTCCTGAATTCTGAAAGAGAGAAATTTTTGCGGCGCTATCATACCTGAATTATGGCGAATTGCACTTCCCGTTGTTGCCCCTGTTCGGTTCGCGGATTGACAACGCCTCATCGACTTTCTAAGCCGATTCAGTCGGATAAAAGTCCATCACCTAAATTTCAGTACCAGGAAAAAACCACAGGCACATGCTATGATCTTCTTCGTCGGGGATGGTGTCAGCCATTTGCGGCCTGTTAAGACCCGAATAACTTAGTAATCAAGGTGAGATTATTGGGAAGCATTAGGTTTTATTAAAATAATTAGCACCTTGTTTTTCGAGCAAAAATCACCCAAACAGCGCGTTATTTCGCAGGATATACACTAAATGGCACAATAGGCCATAAATAAACCCCCATGGACAGGATAACATTTCCCCCTTTACGATCTGGAAACTCATGACTCAGCTGCCCCAATTTAGCCGCGCATTGCTGCATCCTCGTTATTGGTTTACCTGGTTGGGTATCGCCCTGCTTTATGTTCTGGTCCTGTTACCCTATCCGGTGTTGTATTACACCGGATGTGGCCTCGGACGTCTTTCTATGCGCTTTCTTAAACGCCGCGTTAGCGTCGCCAGACGTAATCTGGAACTATGCTTCCCGGAGATGCCTGTTGCCGAGCGTGAAGCCATGGTGGTTCGCAATTTCGAGTCGCTGGGAATGGGACTGATTGAGACCGGGATGGCCTGGTTCTGGCCGGACTGGCGGGTAAGCCGCTGGTTTCAGGTCAGGGGACTTGAGCATATTGCTAAAGCGGCAACGGATAAAAAGGGGGTGTTGCTGATCGGCATGCATTTCCTGACGCTGGAGCTGGGCGCGCGCATTTTCGGTATCCATAACCCCGGTATTGGCGTTTATCGCCCGAATGACAACGCGCTCCTGGACTGGCTGCAAACCTGGGGACGTATGCGTTCCAATAAGAGTATGCTGGACCGCAAGGATCTTAAGGGAATGATTCGCGCGCTTAAAAATGGCGACATTATCTGGTACGCGCCGGACCACGATTACGGCCCCAAAAGCAGCGTCTTTGTACCCTTTTTTGCCGTTGAGCAGGCCGCCTCCACCAAAGGCAGCTATCTGTTAATCCGCAGCGGTAATCCGGCGGTCATTCCTTTCGTACCTCGTCGGCTGCCGTCCGGGAAAGGTTATGAGATGGTGATCCTGCCGGAAGAACAGGATATACCACTGGAAAATGAAAGCGCCACCGCAGCACGAATGAATAAGATTGTAGAACACGGCGTACTGATGGCCACTGAGCAGTATATGTGGCTGCACCGCCGTTTTAAAACTCGCCCGGAAGGCGAGCCTTCGCTCTACTGATCTGCTGTTTTTTTCCTGCCAGACCGCTTTACCGGGCTGGCAGGCACTCCTCAAACCGTTAACGATTTAGAACGTAATGTCCCCGGCAATACCGCCAACGAACGCGTCCTGCACCTGATCGACACCGCCCGGTTTAGTAATCAGCTGTAAATTAGGCCTGATGCTTAACCAACGCGTTGCCTTCACATTGTAGTAAACCTCGTAGTTCCACTCAGACCCTTTCTGCAGCGGCATATAAGACATATCGTGATAGTCGCTGACCCCTTTATCCTGGTTCTGCTCATTGCGCATCTTCGCATAGTCGTGGTTGACGTGGATGCGCGCCATGCCGATACCAATTTCATCCTTCGGACGCGCATCGAACGGCCCGGCCCATGTTAAGGCGAGCGACTGGTAGTTATCCAACTTTGAAGTTCGGTGATCGTTCATGATGTACTGGAAATTAATGCCCAGGCCACGAGTATTATCACCGTCGGTAGCGGTAAGTTGTTGTTCAGCTAACAAATAACCACCGTAGGCATGATTTGTCTTGCCGTATTTCCCGTCATGCCAGCTGCTGTAATTACCGCCGCTCGTTGAGCTGTAATAGCCGCCCAGACGATAGTTACCCTGGAGTTTGTCGGCACCTAATTTTGGCTGCCAACCAAGTTCCATCGGTACCAGATTTCCCTCGCCGTGGCGCATATCAAAGCGAAAGCCGTTGGCTTTGGTGTTGTTGACCTTGTTCTGATTATAAATACCTACCTGCAGATAAAGATCTTCAGGCAGATTCAGTTTCACCCTTCCGCCCCACTGTGATATCGGGGCGTTAAACCAGCGATCGTTACGCCAGTGTCCAGGCTGTCCGCTCCCCATTGCCCAGTTCTGGAACATCCCCAGTTTTGCCGTATCAAAGTCTTCGTTGGTGGTTACACGCCCCAGTTTTACGTCCAACCAGTTATTGAACAGGCTTTGATTTAACCAGAATTGCGTCAGGCGCAGATAATCACCACGCGCGGAGATCCCCTGCACGTTAGATAAACCGCCAGTGCGCGGATCGTTAATATGAGAGGTTAAATTTTCACCGGAACGATTGGTGATTGTGGCCTGGAAGGTTCCTCCCTGCCAGTTCAACAATTTATCCAGATCGAGCGTGCTGCCAAAGGTCCACTGATCGGCATAACGCATGGTGGTTGCCGTACGATATCCCCCCGCCAGGTTCGCGGCGGATTGCATGGTATAGCCCACCTGAAAATCAACGCCGTCATCAGCCAGCTTCTGGCGATATCCGCCCCAGTCCCCCAGAAGCCAGGGAGAGTTCAGCGAAAATGGCGGGGTATCAGCAAGTGCGGAAAACGAAACCAGTGCAAGTCCCAGAGGTAGCAGTCCGGCCTTTTTCTTTTTCCAGGGTTTACGCGTGGTTAAAATCCTTGCCATATCAGTCATCCTTAAATAGTGAGAGTTCGGGGCGACAGGCTGCCTGGCAGCACATCACTGTGCGCGGCGCTAATTAACCACTTCTCAGGCACTTTCCTTTATTTAAATCGTGCGCTCAGCGGATAAACCGCACAGAGCCGCGTAGACATCGGTGCCTTCGGATGCAGATTACTGCGGTACGGCAACACCATCAGCACATCTGGCAAAAAATTCCTCATCGCCTCCTTGCATCTTGAAACACAGCGATAACACTTAACGATGTTTTTACTTAAACGCCAGCAAGGAGAAGTACATGACCCTTTATGCAACTCTGGAAGAAGCCATCGACGCCGCTCGCGAAGAGTATCTTGCCGCGAATCCGGAAGTGATTGAGGAAGAAGCGTCCGTTGAACAGTTCGCGATGCAGAAATATGTGATGCGGGATGGCGACATCATGTGGCAGGTGGAGTTTTTCACTAACGAAGGTGATGAAGGTGAATGCCTGCCGCTGCGCAGCGGTGAGGCAGCACAGGCAATTTTTGACGGTGACTTCGATGAGATCGAACTTCGTCAGGAGTGGCTGGCTGAAAATACCCTACACGAATGGGATGAGGGCGAATTTCAGCTGGTGCCGCCTGAAGGTACTGAAGAAGCCGATGCCGCCGCTAAGGAGTGGGAGGATGATAACACTGAGTCTGACCGCTGGGCGTAGGCTTCCGCCAGGCCAAACCCCGGAGTGCTATTCGTAAGGTCCGTGTTTAGCATCAATCGGCAGCAACAGGGTATCAACAACCAACGAAAGCGGGAGATCGATGATGGTCAGAAAGCGCCATGGCGTGTCCCTGACGTCCCACTGTACACCCGGATAGTATTGATTGCCGTGTCCCTGCCCGGGCACGGCTCTGCTGATAATACTGCCGCACCCGCTCAACACCAGCACGCAAAGACTAACCGTTAAACCACGTAAGAACATACTCACCGCATCGCACTTTAGGGTAAAAAACGCACTATTCTACTCACAGTTTCACATCACGCCATAGCCCGTAGTGAAAATTATGCGTAAATCCTCGATCGACAGGGATAAAAAAAGCCGGGGCGCATCCCGGCTTTTTATTCACCCGCACCGGCTAAGGCGCGGTTTTACTGAAATGACTTCGCATTATTTAACGCCAGCGGATTGAGCGGCAGCGTGTGGTAATGATCCAACCAGTCGTGATATTTATCCGCGTTCTGCCACAGGCGATAATGCATCCGCGACAGTGTGACCGGGTCGCTCAGCAGCGCAAGGCGGCTGTCGCGACCCAGCTTAGCCGGTGACTGGCTCAGCGCCTGCTCAACGCGACGGTCACGGGCATAGTCGAGGATATCGCTTTTCAGGTGGCGAGACGTTGCCATCGCACTGGCCAGCGCGTTAAACGACGGGTGGAACATCGCATGCATAAAGCCGTTATCCAGCGCGCGCTCGCGATTCAGCTCCACATAGCGATCGGTATCCAGCAGTTCCTGCGGCGGCTGATACTCTTCCGGAATAAGGAACAGTTTACCGCGCTTCGACGCCTGGCCAAGCGTGCGACGGCTGGACCACACCGAAACGAACGGCGACAGGATCAGCGAGAAGACAATCGGCGACAGCCACCAGAGGAAGTTCAGATCCAGCCAGCCCATCCCCCCGGCCCACACCAGGCCGAGCAGCATCTGCGAACCATGACGCTTAAAGGCTTCGCTCCACGGCGTAGCATCATCATCACGCTGCGGTGAATTCCACACCACTTCCCAGCCGAGGAATGCGCTAACCACAAACACCGTATGGAACAGCATACGCACCGGTGCCAGCAACACCGAGAACAGCATTTCCAGGAACAGCGAGGCCAGCACGCGCAGAGCTCCACCGTAAGGTTTCGCCCCCTTGCACCACACCAACACTACGCTCAGCAGCTTCGGCAGGAACAATAGCACCAGCGTGGTCGAGAACAGCGCGATTGCCAGCTCAGGACGCCACTGCGGCCAGACCGGGAATAGCTGCCTTGGCTGCAGGAAGTACTGCGGCTCCATCAGTGTGTGAACCACCTGCAGCGCCGTTGATAGCGCAAGGAACATAAACCACAGCGGTGCGGAGAGATAGGACATCACACCCGTCAGGAATACCGCACGGTGTACCGGGTGCATACCTTTGACCAGGAACAGGCGGAAGTTCATCAGGTTACCATGGCACCAGCGGCGGTCACGCTTCAACTCATCAAGCAGGTTTGGCGGCAGCTCTTCATAAGAGCCCGGGAGATCGTAAGCGATCCATACTCCCCAGCCCGCACGACGCATCAGCGCAGCTTCAACGAAGTCGTGGGACAGGATCGAACCGGCGAAAGACCCTTCGCCCGGCAGCGGAGCCAGCGCACAGTGCTCGATAAACGGCTTAACGCGAATAATGGCGTTATGCCCCCAGTAATGCGACTCACCCAGCTGCCAGAAGTGCAGACCGGCAGTAAACAGCGGACCGTATACGCGGGTAGCAAACTGCTGGCAGCGCGCATAAAGCGTATCCATGCCGGAAGCCTTTGGCGAAGACTGGATAATACCGGCGTTCGGGTTAGCTTCCATCATTCGCACCAGGCCATTAAGGCACTCGCCGCTCATCACACTGTCGGCGTCCAGTACGACCATGTAGCTGTACTGGCTGCCCCAGCGGCGGCAGAAGTCATCGATGTTACCGGATTTGCGCTTCACACGGCGGCGGCGGCGGCGATAGAAAATACGCCCCTCCCCTCCCACGTCACGCACCAGCTCCATCCACGCCTTTTGTTCTGCCATGCAGATATCCGGATTGTAGCTGTCACTCAGAATATAGACGTCGTAATGCTGCTGTTCACCGGAACGCACTACCGATTCCCAGGTCGCACGCAGACCGGCGAAGACGCGTTCCACATCTTCGTTGCAAATCGGCATAATCAGCGCGGTACGGTGTTCCGGGTTGATCGGCTCGTCACCGGTCGTCTTATAGGAAATACTGTACTTATCCTTGCCGATCAGCAGCTGCAGGAAGCCCATTAGCGCGGTCCAGAATCCTGCGGAAACCCAACAGAACAGGATGGCAAACAGGAACAGAATCCCGGTTTGCAGCACGTAAGGCAGGATCTGCAACAGCGACTGCTGCCAGTTCTGATTGATCATATCCATCGGATCGATCAACGCCCATCCCTGGTAAGGCAGGATAGTCTTCATATACCAGGTAGCAATTACCGTCTGGAAAACGGTGAGGAGCAGCAAAATATAGCGACGAATGGAGCCGACATAGCGCCAGTTATCTTCGCTCTTTTGCTCTTCCTTAGTGGCATAGCGATGAGTACTTTTGCGCCCACGCAGCGAGTCCCACGCTCGGGCAACCGGGTTGGTACGCCACTCCTCGGGATACATTGAGGAACGAGTATGCGGCGGCATAGCCTTGAGCGTAGTACGGTTAAGTGCATCCTGATCGAACTGACGGCCTTCATCAATTGACTCGGGCCAGCTCATTTCAACGCGTGCCTTTACCGACTGCTGAGGGACATCATCAGCACGGATGTCAGACGGAGCTTCACCCGCCAGATCAAAATGCAGCTGGCTGAAGCTCTCTTTACCACGCAGTTCCCCCTGCCGTTCAGGGGGAAGCGGCAGCGCGTCAATGTATTCAACGGGTATCTCGGTTGTCTTATTCATTGGCAGGCAGCTGGTAGCTCCAGGTTTCTGTCAGCGTCTTATCACCGTTAACCAGTGCAGCACGCATCTCAGTCGGCTGTTTATTGTCTTTCACTCGCAGACGCATTACCAGGCGCCAGCCTTTAGTGACCGGATTATAGCGAACGCTGTTCTCAACCAGCTCACCGTTATTGCCGATACTTACCTGCGGCGTTACCGGCGTATCCTGCGCCAGTTTGCTCATTTCCGGGCCGACAAAGTCAACAATAAAGGCAACGGTACCGTCCGGCTGGCGTACCAGATTAGACTGCTTAACATCGCCAGTGGAGCGCAACGTGTCTTTCACGTAGGCCGTCTCCGGCGAATGCAGCAGGTTTTCATCACGGGTGAAGTGCAGGCGGTAGGAGAAGTTCATCTCTTTACCCGGTTCAGGCAGACTTTCCGGGCTCCAGAACGCCACGATGTTATCGTTAGTTTCATCGGTGGTTGGGATCTCTACCAGTTCAACACGACCTTTACCCCAGTCGCCTTTTGGCTCAATCCAGCCGCTTGGGCGCAGATCGTAGCGATCGTCCAGATCCTGATACAGGTTGAAATCACGCCCGCGCTGCAGCAGACCGAATCCACGCGGGTTCTCCACGGTAAAGGTGCTGACGGCAAGGTGACGAGGATTGTTCAGCGGACGCCAGATCCATTCACCATTACCAGCATGAATCGACAGGCCGTTTGAATCGTGCAGCTCTTTACGATAGTTGGTCACCGGCGACGGCTGATTTGCACCGAAGAGGTACATGCTGGTCAGCGGCGCAATCCCCAGTTTACCCACTTTGTCGCGCAGATAGACTTTTGAAGTGACATCGACAGTGCTGTCTTTACCTGGAGAGATCAGGAAGCGATAAGCACCGGTCGCACGCGGTGAGTCCAGCAGCGCATAGATAACCAAATGCTTATCCTGCGGTTTCGGGCGCTCAATCCAGAACTCCTTAAAGCGCGGGAACTCTTCACCGGACGGCAGTGCGGTATCAATCGCCAGACCGCGTGCGGACAGGCCGTACACCTGGCCCGCGCCGATGACACGGAAATAGCTTGCACCGAGGAAGCTGCTGATCTCGTCTTTCTTGTCTTTACTGTTTAACGGGTACAGAACCTTAAATCCGGCAAAGCCGAGATTCTTAACCGTATCCGGATCGTGCGGCACATTGCCAAAATTGAAATAGTCCGGTGAGTATTTAATGGCCCGAACGCTGTTGGCGGTCACTTCATTGAGTTTGACCGGCAAATCGAAATACATGCCCTGGTGATAGAATTCAAGCTTAAATGGCGTCTTCAGCTTACCCCAGTAGGCTTTGTCATGATTGAACTGAATCTGCTGATAGTCGGCATATTTCATATCGCGCAGCTGAGAAGGCAGATTACTCTTCGGCGCTTCGTAACCTTTACCGGCCAAATCCTTTGCCTGTTTTGCAACATCGTCAATACTAAACGCCCATCCCGAATTGGCATACATCGCAAGCAAAACTGCAGCACCAACCCAACGTAGCTGCATGAGTTTTGGTTTTTTGTTCATTTTAATCAGCACATCCCCCCCTTTACGGGTGCGAAAATCAATCCTAAACATCTTAATGGATAATTAAGCATTCCGACAGCATGACCGCGTTTTTGTTCCACTATTCCGAACGCGCAAGCGCCGGATTCTCAAGTGGTTAGCGGATACAGATTCGACTGATAGTATACCTGTGTTTACTCTATTAAAGTAAGCAGCAAGCTTTAGGTTGGTTCAGGGCGAACCTGCATTGTAACGCATTGAAAATTGGACATATATGACTAAAAAATCACCACAGCGAGAATATTTCCTGGATTCGATTCGCGCCTGGCTGATGTTATTGGGCGTACCCTTTCATCTGTCGCTAATTTATTCTTCACAAAACTGGTCAGTAAATAGCCCGGCTCCGTCTGAGTGGCTGACATTACTCAATCAATTTATCCATGCTTTTCGCATGCAGGTGTTCTTTGTCATATCCGGCTATTTCTCCTACATGCTGTTCCTGCGCTACACGCCCGGCCACTGGCTGAAGGTGCGCGTTGAGCGTGTCGGTATCCCGATGCTGGCCGCTATTCCGCTGATTACCGTACCTCAGTTCTTCATTCTGAAGGAGCTGACTAATAAGATCGGTGACTGGGGCAAAATGAGTCCCTATCAGAAGTACAATGCGCTGGCCTGGGATTTGATTTCTCACCTCTGGTTCCTGCTGGTACTGCTGGTGCTAACCATTGCCGGCTTTTGGCTTTTCCGGCTACTGCGCGACGGAAAACGGGAAAAAGCAGACTATTCCGACCTGACCTGGGGCAAATTGACCGTCGTTATTCTGCTTTGCGCGTTGGGTTGGGGGGCGTTTCGCCGGATGATTCTGTTGGTAGCACCTCAGGTCACTGCAGATGGTCTGTTCAATATGGCGGTAATGCAGTCGCTGATGTACCTGCCCTTTTTCATGCTCGGCGCGATGGCATGGAAATACCCGGCAATTAAGGCGCTGTTTGTGAAGCCGAATCGGTGGGCGTTTATCGGTGCCGCACTGGCATTTGCTGCCTATGTAGCTAATCTGACATGGAGTTCGGGCGAAGGCTGGCTATACGAGCTGGATGTTATCGCTTCCATGCTCATGGGGCTGTGGATGGTTAACGTGGTGTTCTCCTTCGGCCACCGCATGCTGAATTCCCATTCGCCTCGCGTCACCTACCTGGTGAACTCCTCGCTGTTTATCTACCTCGTGCACCATCCGCTGACCATTCTGTACGGTATTTTTGTTGTGCCGCTGATTGGCAGCAGCACGCTGGGCTTCTTCGTCGGACTGGTGATGATTTTCGGCATCGCGTTCCTGCTGTATGAAATCCATCTGCGCATCCCGCTGCTGCGCTTCCTGTTTTCCGGTAAGCCCCAGCGCTGATCGTCAGGCCCGGCGTCCGCCGGGCTACAGCAGCCACTCAATCGGCAAACGCCACACCAGTCTGACCAGCAGCCGCTGGATGAATCGCGTGCGTGGCTCATGCCGGTGCACGATCTCCTCCGCTTCCCCCGGATATTCCACCCAGTTGATTTTTCCCCGATCATCAAGCCGCAGCGTCCATGCGTGTTCATGCAGATTGACCAGCAGATTTTGATGGATGCTGTTCGCCAGCTCACCGCTTTCGATCACCAGTCCCATTTCGGTGTTCAGTACCGCCGAACGCGGATCGAAATTAAATGAGCCGATAAACACCGTTTTATTATCCACGCTAAAGGTTTTCGCATGCAGGCTGGAGCCAGAGTTCCCGGTCAGGCCGCGATCGTACAGCACGCCGCCCGTAGGCGTACTGTTCGGCTTCAGCTCGTAAAGCGCGATACCGTGACGCAGCAGTTTTTTACGCCACTTCGCATAGCCAGCATGCACCACGGAAACATCATTGGCCGCAAGGGAATTGGTCAGAATGGCAATTTTTACGCCCTTGCGTACCAGCGCCAGCAGCTGTGCTACACCGGCGCGGGTCGGCACGAAGTAGGCAGAGATAATGTCCAGCTGCTCCTGCGGGCGGCCAATCACCGACAGCAGACGCTGGGGCAGCAGGTTTTTCGTTCTGGCTCGCCCCAGTCCTTTGCGCGGGTCGTCACTGAGCAGCTGGCTGCTGGCCCAGATAAACGGCAGCGTACGGCTTTCCAGTCGGGTGATAAACGTTGATTCCTGCAAACGTGTGAAATAGTTTTTCACCTGCTCGTTTTCCCGCCACGCCTCCTGCAGACCGATATCCGCTTCCGATCCAGGGTCGGTATTGACGATCACACTAAACGGCGAAACTGAACGACACTGCCAGTAGCGATCGAAATCAGCTCCAACCTCCTCGACTACGGGCCCCACCGCCAGCACATCCAGATCGGAGAACAGCGGCTCGTCGCCAGCACCAAAGTATTTATCGCCTACGTTACGCCCGCCGACGATGGTAGCCTCACCGTCTACGGTAAAGCTTTTGTTGTGCATTCGGCGATTAAGTCGAGCGAAATCCGTGAGATACCCCAACAGACGCAGCGTGCGAAATGAAAAGGAATTAAACAGGCGAACGTTAATATTAGGGTGGCTGTTCAGCGCACTGAGCGTCTTATCCAGCCCCAGGGTATTGTTGTCATCCAGCAGCAGGCGGACACGTACGCCCCGCCGGGCGGCTTCCAGCACGGCGTTGAACAACAGCTGACCTGACATATCGTTTTCCCAGATATAATATTGTATATCCAGCGTTTTTTCTGCCATGGCGATCAGCAGATAGCGTGCGGCAAACGCATCCAGTCCCTCAGCCAGAGGATAGATACCGCTGTCCTGAGGATGCCCGGAAACCAGCGGCCGGATGGCCTGGGCCAGGCGCGTAAAACCATCGACATCCGGTTGGTTTGAATCGGTCGCTTCACTCATGATCTGTCCTTAGCGGAGTTTCGGTAGATCATATTTGTCAGCGTCCCTCATCCACGGTCTGGTCGTTCTTTTAGTCTAGACTTATCCCATTGTTCCGCTCAGTTCTGCAAACAGGAGAGCATCATGTGCGATGACACCGATTCCTCCCGCTCACGGCACCATCCACGTCTGTTTCAGAGTTTTTTCCAGGGGTGCCTCCCGTGTTCGAATGCGTGCCGCTCGCCGGGCAAGCGTGCCGACCTGATGATCAACAGCGGCCACGATACCCTGGTGGATAAAGATTATGCCCTGTTGGCTGAGTTTCAGCTACTGAGCGCACGTGACGGTGCTCGCTGGTATCTGATTGAAGAGAAACCTGGAGAATACTGCTGGGACAGCTTTCTGCCCCAGCTGGAGGCGGCAAAAAAGTACAATATCCAGATGATCTGGGAGCTGGCGCATTTTGGCTGGCCGGATGAGATGGATATCTGGCAGCCTGAGTTTGTTGACCGCTTCGCGGCCTTCGCGGCCTTCGCGGCGGCCTTTGCCCGCCTTCTGCGCGAGAAAGGCGAAACTCAGCCGCTGATCTCGCCGATGAATCAGATTTCATTTTGGTCCTGGGCCGGGGCTGAAATCGCCTGGTTTAATCCGTTTGATACGGGCCGGGGATACGAGCTTAAGCAACAGCTGACGAAAGCGGCTATCGCGGCGATGTATGCGATACGTAACGAACTGCCTGAACCGATCCGCTGGTGCACGTTGCAGCTTCCGGCTATTCCAGCGCGGCGAAAAGCGCGGCACAGCAGCAGCATGAAGCACAGTTTGCAGTGTGGGACTGGATATCAGGTCGCAGCTTTCCCGAACTGGGCGGCAGTGAAGAATTACTGGATATTATTGGCCTGACCTGGTACCCGGACCATCAGTGGTTTCACAATGGCGATCCTCTGGAGCCTCATCACCCCGATTATCGTCCGCTGCATCTGCTGCTGCAGGATATCGCCCGGCGTTACCAGCGTCCCCTTTTGCTGGCGGAAACGGGTGCCGAAGTGACCAGATGCGCGGAGTGGCTAAATCAGGTATGCGAAGAGGTCAGAATGGCGCTCGATAAGGGCGTTGAGGTTGAAGGCATTTCACTCTCTCCGCTGGTTGACTATCCCTTCTGGGATGATGACCGTCGTTCACCGGCAGGACTGTTTGGGCTGCCCGACGCTAACGGTAATCGCACGGTTAATGAAGCCTGTGCCCTGGCTCTGCGTAGCCAGCAAATTAAATTTAAGCAGGATCAGGATCGTGAAGAGTGATGCCAAGATGAGGAGCAGGTTCGGGTATCCAACGGTTGTTCTGCGGGATACCGCACATCGGAAAGCCAGGTCAGGGTAAACAGTACCGTTACAGTAATCAGTCCAGCGGTAAGCAGTCCGACCAGCGCCAGTAATTTATCGTCTCTGGATTCCATAAAATCCTCAATCCTCAGGATAATCAACACGTCATGATGTCATCTGGAAAAATTACGGCATCAGTAACGTTATAGCGAGCACAAAGATTATAAGAGTAAAAGAGGTGACTGCAAGTACCGCAATCGCAAATGGGGCATCATCCAGCGGCACCCGCGCATGTTTTTCAGCTTCAGATTCGGAGCCAGATTCAGAACTTTTTTTCATGTTAAGCCGCAGCGTTTAAGCAAAACCACCCTGTTTTATAGCCAGAAAACTGTGCAAAATCCTTTTCAAAATTTTTAAGAAAACGTCTCTTTGATTTGATGATATCGGTAATTAAATAAAGAATAATTAACCTGAAAAAATCATAAAAAACCAATCTTAATCAGCTTTCTCACTCCAGATACCGCTAAAACAAGTTTAAAGACAACGATAACATGGCTGATAAACATATTAACACGGCAAATAAGTTAACGCCGCTCTGATTGGCTATAAGATATTCCTTTTTGTCATCACGCCTTAAATCAGCTATGGTGGCGAGTTCCGAAACTCATAAAAAAACATTAGCACAATTGACAAATGCGGTGAATACCGTTAACTCTGAATTATTCGACTAATTTTAAGCAATTTAAGAGATAAAATAGGGTATTCTTTCGGCGAGCTCTTCAGGTGCTTCTTTTCTCACCACCCCGATAGACTTGCGTGAAAAAAGACCGAATAATGCTGGCGCTCATTCAACGGCATCGCCAATTTATCCTGCTGCGCGACCAGGTTTATCATGCATCGATATCGCCTTCCTGAAGAGTGGATGTTCTGGTCAACACGCCTGCGTGAAGAACAGCGCCAGCGGGATACTATCGAAAATGGTTTGCGGCGCGCGCTAAAAGAAGACGAATTTTTCCTTGAATATCAGCCGCAGTTTGCCCGCTGTGGCAGCGTTACCGGCCTGGAGGCACTGCTGCGCTGGCGTACGCCGGACGGACGGTTGATCTCTCCGGCCACCTTTATACCCGTAGCGGAAAACAGTGGGCTGATTCTGAATATCAGCGAGTAGGTGCTGGAGAAAACCTGCGCACAGCTCAAGCTGTGGCAGACTCAGCCCGGAATGGAAACGATGCGTGTCTCGGTCAATATCAGCCCGCGACAGCTGAAACGCAGTGACTTTATTCGGCAAACGGAGCGCATTGTGAGCCGTAGCGGCGTTGATCCTCAGCGTCTGAGTTTTGAAATACTGGAATCAGCGCTGGCCAGCGATATCGATGACGTTCAGCGTAAGCTCGCCGCGCTGCGGGACATGCGCATTAATATCGCGCTGGATAACTTCGGTACGGGCATGGCATCGCTGACCGGGCGGGTATTTTTCCCGCTCTCAGACCCCCGATCGACTGGTCCATCTGTTTAACTAAAGCGGGATCGGGGCAAAAAGCCTGCTGGCAGATATTTACCGCTGCCAGCCACCGCCCAACGCGCGGTAGAGATCGATCTGCGCCAGCAGCAGATTATTTTTTGCCTGCACCACGCTCAGCCGGGTGCTGAACAGCATGCGCTGAGCATCCAGTTCATCCAGATAGGACGCGTAGCCATTGCGATAGCGATTGCTGGCAATATGCAGCGCTTCGCTCACCACCTGTTGCTGTTTTTCCAGTTCGACCAGCTGCTGCTGGTAGCGCGTAATCGCATCAAGATCGTCATTCACCTCAACGAACGCGCTGCGCACCACCTTTTCATAGGTGTAGAGTGCCTGATTTCGCGACGCCATTGAGACATCCACCTGCGCGGTCAGCGCTTCACGGTTGAGCAGCGGCGCCAGCACGCTGCCGCCGATGCTCCAAAGTCGGAAGGGATTGGCCGCCAGCTCATGCAGAACGGAACTTTGCAGCGTGCCGCTGGCGGTCAGATTCAGCGACGGCAGCAAACTGGCGCGGGAAGACTGCAAAGAGGCATCCGCCGCCAGCAGCTGCCGTTCGGCCTGCACAATATCCGGTCGCCGCTGCAGCAGCTGCGATGGCATCACCGCAGGCAGCGATTGCGGTGACAGATGGTCAAAGTTATTCTGACGGGCAATCTGACGTGGATTCATACCGACCAGGATACTCAGCGCATTCTCCTGCTGGGATATCTGATGCTGCAACAGCGGGATCTGCGCTTTTGCCGTCTGATATTCCGATTCCGACTGTACCCATTCCAGCTTTGAGGTATAGCCGGTTTCGAACTGACGTCGTGCCAGATCCAGCGAGTTTTGCCGGGTTGCCAACGTTGCCTCGGTGACGCGCAGTTGCTCATCCAGCGAAACCAGCGTCATATAGCCAGAGGCGACAGAAGTGGCGATGGTCAGCTCCGCTGCGCTGGCGGCGGCCTGCTGCGCTGCCAGCGAGGCTTTTGCCGCGTCGATGCTGCTGCTGCGCGCGCCCCAGAGGTCAACGTTATAGTTTGCCTGCAGTAATCCCTGGAATACCGAGTACTGATAGGGCTGCCCGGTGACGGCCGATATCGCACGGGCGCGAGTGGCAGCTACGCCGGCGTCCAGCGTCGGGAAATTATCGCCCTGGGCACCGCGCAGCTGGGCACGATACTGATCAACGCGCGAACGGGCGATGAGGATATCCGGATTATTGCGCAGCGCCTGCTCCACCAGCTGATTCAGCTGCGGATCGCCAAACGCCCGCCACCAGTTCGCTTCAACGGCAGCTCCCGGACCCACCTGGCTACGCCATCCCTCAGGAATAAGCAGTGAAGCGGGAGCCTGATCTACCTGTGTTGCACACGCCGACAGCATGGATACCAGCAGCACCGCGAGCAGGGATTTTTGAGCCGACATCAGCGTTTCTCCCTTCCGCTATCATTTCCTGTGGTGTCGATGTTCACTTCCACCGACATACCGGGGCGCAGTTGCTCCGTATTCTCACTGGTAATGCGAATACGCACCGGAATACGCTGGGCGATTTTCACGAAGTTACCGGTGGCGTTATCCGGTGAAATCGCGCTGAACTCCGACCCCGCCGCAGGCGAGATAAACTCCACTTCCCCGTCGTAGCGCGTGTTGTTCAGCGCATCGACGGTAAAGCTTACCGGTAGCCCCGGACGGATGTGCGCCATCTGGGTTTCTTTCATATTGGCGATCACCCACTTCTGCTGCGGTACCAGCGGCGTCAACCGGGTACCGGCGGTCACGTATGCACCCGGACGCACGGAAATCTGGCCCAGCTGGCCATCGTCCGGGGCAATAATGCGGGTGTTATCCAGATCGATCTGCACCAGCTCCAGCGCCGCCTGCGCGCTGGTCACATCGGCCTCCAGCGAGGCACGATTAACGATGGTGGTCTGAAGATCCTGACGGGATACTTCCAGCGTCGCCTGCGCCTGCTGCACATCCGCCTGCGTCTGGCTGTTACTGGCGCGTGAAGCATCGCGCTCGCGCAGCGACAGCGATCCGTCCGCCACCAGATTTTCCACGCGCTTCAGATCCAGGCCGCTTTTCACCGCCTGGGCTTTGGCATTTTGCAGGGCGGCTTCATTACGCTTGATTACCGCCTCCGCGCTGCGCCGCTCCTGCTGGTTATTCGCCAGAGCCGCTTTTTTCATCTCCAGCTGCGCCTGAGACTGATGCACACGTTGACGATAAATACGATCGTCAATAGTCATCAGCAGGTCACCACGCTTTACCGGCTGTAAATCCAGCACTTTAACGGAAGTGATATAGCCGCTGACCTGCGGACTGATAAAGGTCACCTGGCCGCGCACGTAAGCATTTTCCGTCGATTGCACCTGGCTGGTAAACGGCGGCAGTTGCCAGGCGTAAAGGATCACCAATACACCGACGATGGCGATGCCCGACCCCAGAGCAATGGATAAAATTCGCAGCTTATTATTTCTCTGGCGCTCGGCCTGCTGCTGTTCCTGTTGGCTCATTATTTCCCCGTCGCGATCGTTGTCGCTGTTTGTTGCATTGCCTGCTGTTCGGCTTCCGCTTCCCGTTTTGCCTGCTGCCAGTTAAGGTAACGCAGGCGGGACAGCCGCCACAGCACCCAGAGTAAAGTGACGGCGGCAATCCCCGCCGTCAGAAGATAGACATCGTTATAAGCCAGGACGTTTGCCTGTAGAGTGGTAACCGTTTGTAGCTGCGTGGTGCCCTGCGCACTGGTGAGAATGGAATCCGTCAGCTGGTTGCTGAACAAGCTGGAATACTGCGCGAGGCGATCGGTAACGTTAGGATCGAGCAACGAAAGCTGGTCACCAAGCAGGCTGGAATGATACTTCTCGCGCCATGTCTGAAACGTCCCCAGCAGCGCCGATCCCATCAGCCCACCAATGTTCTGACTCATGCCGAACAGCACCACAAAGCTCACCAGATTTTTAGGCTGGGTGGCCACCCCACCCACCCCCAGCAGCATCGCCGGTGCGATGAAAAATGAGGTACTGAAACCGAGCAGAAACTGGCTGAAATACATATTATGCGCCCGCGTTAGCGGGTTGGACTGTGCATCTATCAGTGAAGCCACCATCACAATAATAAGCGACACAACGATCGGCCAGCTCAGATGCTTCGGATTGATCGTCAGCGCACTGAAGATGATACCCGATGCCACACCAGCAAGAATGGCCAGCGCCAGCCCCTGCATCTGATCGTTTAACATCCCGATCGTTTGCAAATATCCTACCGCGCCGGTGTTTTGCTCGGCCAGCATAATACGCAGCAGGATCATCACGATCCCGAGCCGAATAATCGCCCCGCTGCCCAGCCACCGCGTATTGATCAGCGGGTTACTGCGGTTATGTTCCACCAGCACCGCGGCCGTCACCAGCACCAGGCCCAGCGCCGTGCAGACGCCCAACCACGGTGTACTCGTCCACCATTCAATGCGGCCCAGCGATAGCACACCGCAAAACAGCGCCATGCCAGGCGCCATCAGGAAGAAGGTGAGAAAATCTTTTTTCTCAAACACGCGGGTCCGCTCGCCCGGCGGCAGTTTGAGGATCAGCACTGCGCCCAGTGCCATCAGCGCCAGCCCCAGCTCAAACAGATACAGCCCCCGCCACTCCTCAAGCTGCAGCAGCTCGGAAGAGAACAGCCGCGCCAGCGGGATCGCCAGCTGCGATGCGCCCAGCCCAATAGCCAACGCCTTCAGCCGATGCTTCGCAGGCCAGGCCTGAATCTGATAGTAAATACCCAGCGAACTCAGCGCTGCCCCCACCATACCGTGCGCCGCACGCACGATAATTGCCGAGCTCAGATCGTTAACCAGCAGATGGAAGAACGCCACCAGCACGTACAGGACCAGGAATGCTTCGGTAAACACCCGCAGGCCGAACTGCTGGCGAAACTTGACCAGCAGCAGGTTGATGGAGATGTTGCCCATCACATAAACTGCCGGCAGCCAGGCGATTTCATTGCTGTAAGCGCCAAAGACGCCCTGCAGATTGGTCAGATTGGCCGTCACCAGCGCATTGCTCAATGCACCGGTGATGGAGATCAGCAGGCCGACAATGCCGAAAGCGATACGCTTATGGCCGGGATGTAGCGGCGTGGAGGGCGAACCGGGCAACATCGGTTTTTCACCGGGAGCCCATTCACGCGGCGCATAGGGGTTAGGCTTATCGCGGCGCACTTACTTACCCTCGGTGGCAATCAGTAGCTGTTGCAGTACCCGCTGGGTGACCGCCAAGTCATCTTTATCAACATTTGCCAGCAGCTCATTACGCAGCGCATCCGCCTCAACCTTCAGCCGCTGATAAAGCGTTTCGCCCTGAGGAGTTACGTGCAGCAGCCGCTTGCGCCGATCTTCTTCCGGCTGGATGCGCTCCACCAGCTGCTGTTTGACCAACCGATCGATCAATGGCACCACGCTGGCGTCTTCCAGCCCCAGCGCCTGAGCCAGCTCTTTCTGACTGATTGGTATTTCCTGAATGGCGATAGTGGCTACCGCCATCCAGCTGCTCATGCTCAATCCGTTATCTTTCATCCGCCGATCGATCGCCTGACGCCAGGCATGCGCCGTAAGATGCAACAAACGGGAGAAGTTCAGTTCCTGGGAGTTCAATATATAGAGACCTGATGATTAGATTTCTAACTAAATTACCTGGCAATTATAAACGTGCTCAGATAAAAATGGGAAGACGATCGGAAAAAGTTTAGATAGTTCCTGAACTTTCCGCCAGGCGGTGGAAATGAATTCACGCATCGGAGAAGACTCAATGGAGATTATTGCGCTGCGCCAGCAGCCGGAAAGAAGCCTGGAGATAGCACAGCTGCTGCACAGCGAATGGTCAGCGCTGCAAAACTGGTCTTCGATAGCGCGGATTAAAGAACGTCTGCTTTTACGCAATCACCCGGACCGCAGCAGTTTTACCCTGCTTGCCGACCACACAGACGGCAGTCTGATGGGAACCGCCAGTGTGATTGAGTTCGAACTCGACGATGATCCATCACGGCGTTTCTGGTTGGGAGAGGTATTCACGCCGGTTATCTGGCGCGACGACTAAGAAAGGTAATGACGATGAGCTATGGTAAACGCATTAACGCTTCCTTTGAACGTCCTGACCCGCAGGTCCTGGCGCGGCTGGCGGTGTATGCCACACCGGATTTATGTGATGTTGCGGGTATCTTCGACTGCATGAACAGCAGTATCAAACCCTGGGTATCCGCAGGTAAAATCGTTGGGCCGGCCCTGACCGTCAGAGTGCCACCTGGTGAAGGCGGTATTATTCCTACCGCCATCGAACTGGCTCAGCCTGGTGATATCGTGGTGATTGCTGGCAAAGGCAACACTGAAAGCGCCTACTGGGGCGATCAGCGCAGCAGCCTTGCTGTAAAATACGGTGCAATCGGGGTGATCATTGACGGTGCGTTCCGCGATATAGATGACTGCGAGAAAATTGGCCTGCCCATTTTTGCCCGAAGCCTGACCTGCGGAGCTTCAGGTAAAGCAGGTACCGGTGAAATCAACGTTCCGATCAGCTGCGGTGGCGTCGTTGTTTGCCCCGGCGATATCGTATTTGCCGATCGCAACGGCGTATGCGTTATTCCGCTGCAGTATGCTGCTGAAGTGGCCGATATGCTTGAACAGCGCTTCCCGCGATAAGTTACTCTTCGTTTCGGGGAATCCTGCCGGAATTGCTCGCTGGCGACTACCGGGAACGATCGAGGGTTGTTGCTGGACTCATTCATCCGGAATCTGGCGTTTTTATGCTGCACGTTTTCTAAATATCGTTGCCAACGAAAGATAAAGCAGCCCTGCACCGATAATTATCAGAAAAACATAGCTAAACAGCTTAGACAGCCAGATTCCGGCAATCCCACCGACAAAAAACGCTAAAAGGGTTGATGAGTGTAGCCCCAGACGCTCCAGGTAAAACGGCGCATCCTTAGGCGATTCTTTACGCCGGAAGACATCAATCAGCATCGCAACCTCAATGCCAATATCCGTCGCGGTGCCGGAAACATGGGTAGTTCTGACCCTGGCATTGGATATACGCGTGACCACGGCATTCTGCAGGCCCATCAAAAAGCTTAATGAAAAAATCAGCAGCAGCCCGGGATACGAAGGGTTACACCACATTTCAACGATGCCGAGTGCGATAAGAGCCAGCGCTTCAACCAGGATATTCGCCGCAAAAATAGTGCGAATCCCCCTTCTTCTCCCGGCATTAATGATTATCGTAGAGAAAGCTGAACCGGCAATAAACAGCAGCACCACAGCCATAAACAGGGCACCCGATTTCAGGTTTGCTTTCGCCAGATTGTCTGACAGTGACGAAACGTTGCCGGTCATATTTGCCGAGAAAAAACCAACGATCTCAAATGCCGCCGTATTCAGTGCCCCTGCAACGGCGGCAAGCGTGCAGGCCAGACGGCTGTCGGTATTAATGGTTCTGGCATCGTCGGTACTGATTAACATGTGCGTGGCTCATTCTCGGGCATAATTCGTGCCATCATCGGCTTAATTGTGCCTGAGGACAAGTAGAGGTGCGGCTTGTTAAGAACTTTTGAGGCGGAAACAAAAAAACCGCCCTTAGGCGGTTCACAACATTACTACATATTGCTTTGATTTTATTCGTTTTAATCGACATTGCGAATATGGTGCCCGAACTCGCGAACATTCAGCTACCTATTAAATTGAATTTCATCATAAATCTGCTTTCGGTTTTTTGTCAAGACCCTGAGTCTGACCCCTGTTTTTTCTTCCAAATCAAAATAGTGGGAAAGCTTGTGTGGAAAGGTATCCGGTTCGATCCTCTGGTACGATTCCCTTTGGATATTTCCGTAATGACATCAGCGTTACGTATGGCGTATAATTATTATCCAGAGACACACCAGAGGACAACACCATGCCAGCCGCAAACAGCCTGTCTATCAAACGTGAAACGCTGAACCTGCGTATCAAACCCGCCGAGCGCGATCTGATTGACCGAGCGGCGAAAGCCAGAGGAAAAAACCGCACGGATTTTGTGCTGGAAGCCGCCCGTGCCGCAGCCGAGGAAGCACTGATCGAGCAGCGTATCATTATGGCTGACCCAGAGGCTTATCAGGCGTTTCTTACCCGTCTGGATCAGGCTCCTGCGCCAAGCGATGCACTGCGTAAAACCATGCAGACGCCTGCGCCGTGGGAGCTGAAAAAGTGATCTCCGCTCCTGAGCCTCTCCACGCCGGACATATTCTTACCTCTTTCTGCTGTGGCGTGGACTCGATGGATAGCTGGCTGAAACAGCGGGCGATGAAAAATCAGGTCACTGGCGCATCCCGAACTTTTGTTTGCTGTGACAGTAATTCTAAGGTGATGGCGTATTACTCGCTGGCTTCCAGTGCCGTAACGACAAACACCGCGCCCGGTCGCTTTCGTCGCAATATGCCCGACCCGATCCCGGTTGTGGTGCTGGGCCGTCTGGCGGTGGATAAATCGCTTCATGGCCAGGGGATTGGGCGGGCGCTGGTTCGCGATGCCGGGTTGCGGGTGATTCAGGTGGCGGAAACTATCGGCATTCGCGGGATGCTGGTTCATGCACTATCTGACGAAGCGCGGGAGTTTTATCTGCGAGTGGGGTTCGAGCCGTCGCCGATGGATCCGATGCTGCTGATGGTGACGCTGGGGGATTTGGTCGGGAGTGTTTAATAGACATATTTCTATCATTCTGTATTTAGATCAAGTTATTTAGGGAATATAAATGCTACATCGGATTGATGAAATACTGGGATATTTGAATCGTTGTGAGCGCACTAAATCAAATCAGGCAGATCCATTAGAGCTTCTGGCTAAAAGACTCTCTTTACGTGGGTTGATCGTTAGTTTTATTTTACTGCTGTTAATGTTACTCCCTCTTGGGAGCTACGCATTTTTTCCTGAGAAGCTATTCATTCTGGTGAGCAAGTTTTTCTTCATTTTGATGCTGCTGTGTGGAATATTTACTTTATTGGTTGAACCAGCACTGATGTTATTAGGTCTATTTAAATGGAAAACAATGACGTTGACTCGTTTTCTGACGGAAGTTCAGGAGGATGAAGGGCATGTAGCAGCATTGAGCCGCTATGAAGAAAATGAACTCCAGTACGCGGAATTTCAACTGATGAAAAAAATTACCGCTAATGAAAATCGAGTCAAGGCCTTCTTTGGTGAGAAAACAGCGGTATTTGCGTTACTGGCATTTTCGGTTCTGTTTATGAAAGAACTTTTCGGGTGGGATGTTAATTTTTCGGTATTTGGCTGGGGGAACGGTTTTTCTGGTTATGCTAATACCTTGCTGGGGTTTGTCTGGGCATTAATTTTTGGTATGTCTCTAGGCGCAATTGCTTTAAAATTAGCGACTGAACGGTATAAATACCAGTTATCCTTACTTAAACAGACGCTCTGGATTAGAACTCTTTAGTATTGAGTAAAGAACACTTCCAGTTGGAGCTGGCAACATCATGAATCAGAAGATACTTCAAAAGGTACCAATGGGCTTTAAGATACCGCCCATTGGTGAGGAGTGATATAAAACCAAAAAAATGTCAGTTATCACTTTTTTTTCGCATTCCATACCAAAGAACAGCGGGTACAGGTGTTCTAAAATGTCGGTAGGCAATGAAATCGAGTATAGTTAAACCTGCCTGTACCGCACTTGACTCTTTGAAAAAATTATATCGTTCGTTTTTTCGTAGCTCATCCATTCTGTTCTTGTAATCACTCATATTATCCGGAAATGCTATTGGTGCCTCGGTCTCACCAGTGAAGGATTGTGCCGGATGAAAGTAAAGGTGTTTATAAAGATCATTCGTTGGATGCCATAGCTGAGAGCATATTTTAGTATATGATTCTTTTATACCCGTTAATAATGCACAATATCCTTCTTCTTTTTCCAGTATCACACACCATCCCATTAAAGTGGGGATGATCCATGACATATTTGTTGTTTTTTCTTTTAAATATGTATCGTCGCTATTGCATTCCATACTGATAAGATCGTCAATAGAGTCTGTTGATATCGGATGTTCTCGTCCAATCCTGAGTACATAGTCCAGCCTCGAAATTAGTTCTCTAAGCCACTTTTCGATAGTGTCCTTTCTCTCCATCAGAGAAAGAAATATCAATCCCAGAGTAATTTCAATGACATTCTCATCAAGACGTGGCGAACCAGATGCAGGATTATTTATGATTAATGCACACAAGCTATCGGCAACGATATTGGCATTATGAATGTGAAGCGCTCCTTCATTATTATCTTTTCTAAGTGCGAGGAAAAAATTATTTAATCCGAGAGTTGCAAGTATACCAATATGTTCAAATACAGTTATATTGACCAGTGAACTTTCAGTTGAATATAAAGAAAGAAGATATTTTTCATGGAAATATGGCTGAAGTTTGGCAAAATATTCATCAGAAATATTAACATAACTTTGCCATATAACTTCAAAGGCAGGAAAGTATTTTTTTGGATCTTTTTCAAGATTGATACGATGCCATACCCATAACAGGCATCGTTCTGATACAAATAAAGCTTGCTTGGTGTTGCCATCCTGTATCGCCCAGTGGGCTAATATATTAGCCGCGAGATAGCAGGTGCGGATTGATTTCTCCAGGTCTGCTTTCTTGATTTCTTTAACTTTTTTTCCTTCATTATCAAGCATCAGTGTTCGTAGTAGTAATCGATGGAAATCAATCCGTGAATAATCATTTTCACTAATCAATGATAACGACTTTCTTAAATCGGTTCTGTCAATATCATTAAATATATGTTCATTTAACATGTATTTTTCAATAAAAATGGAAAGTTTATCTGCGCCCCAGAAATCAAACTCATGGGATTTATTATCATCAAGATATCCGGCCCAGTTTTGATTTATTTCTTCTTTCATGTCACCGCTGGTGGATAATATTATTTTCGTTGGCAACTTTTTGTGTTTTGGTTGTAGATGATTTCTAAGGTAAACATCAAAAACTTCATTTAAACTCTGTCGTATGGACTGTGGCCCGGAATCCCATTCAGATCTACCTAGATCTTTTTGTTTAATTACAAATATAAATAATTTTTTTTCTCCATCGTCAGGATCTTTACCTATTGCAGAAATATCGACACCATATTGTCTTGTGCCCGTTTGTGTAGTAAATAGAGGGACGATATCCATTGATAATAATAAATGGCGAAGAGGTCGTTCCCGCATCTGAACTTGCTGCTGCCAATAAGCAAATCCGCGAGCTGCAGCGCCTTCCGGGCAA
>NZ_JBWKUK010000018.1:81066-102520 GCF_059420805.1 Erwinia sp. GW821-FHT03D09 | reverse complement strand
CCTGAATAACCTGACGCCGGAAGAATACCGGCTGATGGCCGAGAACACGGAAATCTCAAAAAGTGTGTGGAACTAAAGCTGGGATACTTACATTCCTAAATATTCCTGATGTCAACAATATTACTTTCACTCTGACAATTTACCTATAATTAATCATCAATGATGCAGGTGATTTAATTATTTTTCGTATAAGTTAGAGGCAAATATTAATACTATAATTAGCAGTATTAAAACTTGAATGAATCTAAATTAATCACTTTAACCACTGACCTAATCACAACGAAAATAACCACGTATTTATATTTATTTTTTAATCTGTTTGTGACACACACATCCGGTCAAGACCATCGATAACATATTGTGGATAGCTACCAGTAAAATATTCTACGATAAGGGGATTTCCAGTAAAAAAGTGGCATGTAAATTCAACCCAAAGATCCTTAGTAATTTTACCATCCAACTTGAAATTCAACAACGACATTCTCATTGCTAAATTCAAGTGATTGAAAGGTCTTAATATTTCCTTTAGTATCCCATTTGATATCAAGACTATAAATATTGTTGAAAAATATATTTACTATATTTGTTTCGATACTCATTGGTGGTTTTAGCTTTGATATACCATCTTTGATATTTGAAATATCCTCCTCAAAAGGAGCTCCAAACCATGTATCAAGTTCAACATAGCCATATTCATCTACATCAATTTTAACTCTGTCATAATCTAAAGTTACTGATGCTTCTATATCATTAAAGTCTGATTCCCAAAACTTTCTCACAAATTGAGGAGCCCAGTTGTTAGCAGGATTCATTCCCCTACGCAAAAAAGGAGTCAACATAAGCATATAATTGTTTGCGTAGTAGTAACCCTCCCTGCTTTTCTTTTGATAAAACTCTGCTAATTTTTTACATTTGATTAAGTCATCTTTATCTCGTATCAGTTCAGGAGCTAAAATTGATACTATATTGTCGAATTTGACAGTAAGACCAACTGGATCTGAATACTCAAAATTATCATCTTTGAGTGAAAATCCAATCTTTCCTAAGATATTAGATATTAGATATTAGATATTAGATATTAGATATTAGATATTAGATATTAGATATTAGATATTAGATATTTTTTGAGCGTTGGCTGAGAATTTTTCGAGATAAAAATGCTTCATTTTCTCTCTTTGAAGATAATATCGCTCCATCAATTCATCATCTATCACAAATTAATCCTCTTAAGTAAAAAATTCCTTAAAATTCTAGTCACCAGTCTCTCGGGTTAGGCTTGGAAACTAAAGCCACATTTTAACCACTAAGTTGGCTGTGATATCTGATTACAATCAAAGCAATAGCCTAAAACATGATAAGCATCACATTTTTAATCACAAGTAATATTTGGGGCCCTATTGAGGGCTTTACTTTTAATTTTTAAAAAAAATATAATAAAATTCAGTAAGATATAAAATAAATCGCATCCAGTCAGAGGAGCCATATTTAGAGAAGCCCGCTTAAGGAAACTTAAGCGGGCTTTTTGCTATGCGCGAAACATCCGCCAGGATGCTGTCCGCAGCGGTGATACAGGCGCACAAACTCAATCTGAGAATATCCGGGCGTTGAAATTCGGGCACTGTCCACCGCCGCCAGCCTGCGCGTAGCGTTTTACTGTAGACAGCGTCACATCCCACCTCGGTTTGTCCATTGTTGCCACTTTTTCCCAAAATGAGATCAAGATCGCTTACCCCCTCCCCCTGGCAGCGATATAATCTCCGCAAATTCAATTAAGAACTATTGCGGAGACCCGTCATGCACCAGACACAGGATATTTTAGAAAGCCTGAAATTTATTCAAGAACACACCGACCTCAAGCCTACCGTCGGTATTATTTTGGGATCGGGTTTGGGGCCATTTGCAGACACGCTACAAAATGCCGTACGTATTCCTTACAGCGCGATCCCGCACTTTGCAAAATCAGAAGCGGTGGGGCACGCCAATGAGATGGTTATCGGCACCATTGCCGATAAAACCGTTGTGGCGATGAAGGGGCGTTTTCATTATTACGAAGGCTTTTCGCTGGAGCAGGTCACATTCCCGGTGCGCGTCATGAAAGCGCTGGGCGTTGAGAAATTGATCATCACTAATGCCTGCGGTGCGGTCAACACGCAGTTTAATCCTGGCGACCTGATGTTGATTAGCGACCATATTAATTTAACGGCCGCGAATCCACTGATGGGGCCGAATAACCCGGAACTGGGAACCCGATTCTTAGATGTCAGCGAGGTTTACAACAAATCACTTCGCCAGACAATTAAGGATGTCGCTCAGGAGCAAGGGATATCACTTCGTGAAGGCGTTTATGCCTGGTGGACTGGACCAACATATGAAACACCGGCAGAAATCCGCATGATCAGAACGCTTGGCGCAGATGCGGTAGGAATGTCAACGGTGCCAGAAGCACTGGTTGCGCATCATTCACAGATTAAGACGGTGGGTATTTCGTGCCTGACCAATATGGCATGCGGTATTTTGGATCAGCCATTAAGCCATGATGAGGTAATTGAAACAGCAGAGAGAGTGAAATCAACCTTCCTGAATCTGGTCACTGAGGTCATTAAGCGATTCTGACGCTGACGGCCGTTTAATAATAAATCCATAGGTGTTAACGGTGCCAAATATACAGCACCTATGGTCATTTCATTATGATGATTGAGTTAATCAATCATCCATCAAAATAAATAGTGCACTGTCCCGGCCGGAGATTTTATGGACATAAGATACCGTTTAAAAATAATGTTGTTTATGCAATATTTTATCTGGGGATGCTGGCTGGTGACGCTGGGTGCCTATATGATGAGGACGCTAAACTTCTCCGGTGCAGAAGTGGGGATCGTGTACAGCTCAAAAGGCATTGCCGCTATTTTGATGCCGGGGATCATAGGTATTATTGCTGACAAATATATATCGGCTAATCGATTATATATGATTTGCCATCTGGTTTGTGCAGGATCGCTGTTTTACGCAGCATCGGTAACCGATCCAACGGTGATGTTCCTGGTCATGATGATCAATGCGATGGCATTTATGCCGACCATCGCGCTTTCAAACTCAATCAGCTACTCTTCACTGTCCCAGTATCAACTCGACTCCGTTACGAACTTTCCCCCTGTTCGCGTCTACGGCACGGTCGGTTTTATTATTGCCATGTGGCTGATCAGTCTGTTGAAGTTTGAGTTAAGCAGCAGGCAATTGTACATCGCGGGCAGCTGTTCTTTACTCCTGGCGCTCTATTCGCTGACGCTACCGCATATTCCCGTGGTAAAAAAAGCCATCACCTCCGGTTTCGGAAGTAAGTCAGGTTTGGATGCTCTGATGTTGTTTAAACAACCCATCATGGTGGTGTTCTTCCTTTTTTCCATGCTGTTAGGTGCGGTGTTGCAGATCACCAATACGTTTGGCAGCCCGTTCCTGCATGACTTCGCCAGAAATCCTGAGTATCAGGACAGCCTGATTGTGCAGTACCCTTCTCTGTTGCTTTCAATTTCTCAAATAGCAGAAGTCTGTTTTATTCTGGCCATTCCCTTTGTTTTAAAGCGCTACGGCATTAAAACAGTCATGTTGCTCAGCATGCTCGCCTGGACGCTAAGATTTGGCTTCTTCGCATTTGGCGACCCATCAACAATCGGCCTACTTTTTTTAATTCTGTCGATGATTGTATATGGCTGTGCTTTCGACTTCTTTAATATATCAGGTTCTATCTTTATCGAAAAAACCGTTGATACCCGAATGAGAGCCAGCGCGCAGGGTTTGTTTATGACCATGGTGAATGGCGTTGGGGCCTACTTTGGCGCCATACTCAGTGGACTGGTCGTTGACTACTTTAGTATTGATGGCGTGAAAGACTGGCAAACTATTTGGCTGGTATTTGCTTCTTACACTGCGGTACTTTCCGTTATTTTTTACTTTACCTTCCACTATCATCACAAAAAAGAAGCCCCCGCATATCAATAGAAAACCCGCTGACAGATACCTGTTCATCCCGCAGGTATCTGTTAGCTCAGCCTGATTGAGACGCTTCTTTAATCTTCAAGATACTTTTCTAATACTGCCCCACCGGCTCCCTGAGCAACGATTTCATAAGAATCACTGGCAGAAAATATACGGGTTTTAATATGCGGAAAAGCGGATATCTTTCTTTCTATCATTTCTTTTACCAGTGCAAAAAAGTTATTCTTTGGCGTTAACGTCCCACCACAGACAACCACATCAGGCTGAAATATCAATACCGCATTGGCAATTGCCACACCATAATAGCGGGCCGCTTCGGCTAAAACTTCCTGACAAAGGCTATCATCCATAGCCAGCGCCTGAAAAATGACATGATAATCAATTTCGCTTTCGTTTTTAACCAACGAATTAATCGCTGATTCTTTACCCAACCTGAGCTGTTGAATAACCTTATTTTTTATCGCTGCTAATGAACTGTACTGTTTCAGACAGCCGTCGGAGCCACATTCACAATGTGGCCCATTGATATCAATCGTCGTGTGCCCAAAAGACTGGGCGGTACTGATGGGCAGGCGAGAAAGTACGCTGTCAATAATAGTACAGCTTCGAATCTCAGTATCGCAGGTAGTAAATAAAAACCGCTGGCTTTGGGATTTATAATGTAACCGATATTCCGCTAAAGCCGCAAAATTTATTCCACTACCGATAGTAACCAGGCAGCCAACTCTGTTTGCGATAACATCTTGAATTTCTGAAATTTCAGACTCATAGCGATCGGGTGGGGTTTTATCTCGCTCAAGAATGTGGTCCAGCGCAATACCGATGCCTAAAATATCCTTCGTCGTCAAATTATGATCCGACAAAAGCACATCAACTTTAATCAGTAAACCATCAATCATCCGATCTATAGGCTCAACACTTTTATTCTGAACTTTCACCATACCTAAAATATCAAGCTTCAGATTCAGTAATAGCACGGTGGAGTAGATATCACTAATCTCGATGCCAATAACATAGCCATCCGCTGAATTGATCCGGTAAAGAATTGGTTTACGGCCTCCCGTAGATTCGCCAAGTTCGGCGGTCGAAATCAGGCCACTTTTACTTAATTCATCCAGTAATCTTGCACAGGTTGCCGACTGGATATGGGCCAGTGACGATAATGTCTCTGCCCTTACTGGCCCGTGATTAAGTATCAATCTGTACAGCGTTTTAAGCTTGCGCGTTTTTGAATTTTTAGAGTCACGAAATTCATGCAGTAGATTGAGTAACACGTCGCCACCTGGGGTGATTCACCGATTTTAAATGCAAAATATCAGTTTTTATCTCAACGCACGACACAGCGACTGCGTAACCATGATCCATACCATAATAATATCTTGCATAGGGTAAAAGTGGTTGATTTTCACACCAGATCTGCATCCGTCATCGTTATTAGTCTTTAAAATCAATCACGCGGCAGCTTCCTGGCGATTTGTCCATTTTCGCTGTCAGCATGGCAGAAGCCGAAGCCAGCGTAAGCCGCAGCGGGTACTGTCTGCCTCAGAATCCTTCTGAAACAGACAGTACTCGCGGAGCTTATCGCTGCCCGTGACAGACGGATAACACCGCGTAACCAGCGCTGTTCAGCGCGTCTAAACCGCGTTCCGGCGCTGATTTAAGGCATAGAACAGCACCACTACGAAACACAGCAGCGGCAGACCATAAGAGGCGGCGGTGCTGAGTTTGTCGGAAATCAGCCCCATAAAGTAAGGCATGATCGCCCCGCCCACGATGGCCATAATCATAAATGAGCTGGCCTGCCTGGTGGCATTACCGAGGTTTTTCACGCCCATGGCAAAAATGGTCGGGAACATGGTGGACATAAAGAAGAAAATCGCCACCAGCGCCACCACGGAAACATCTCCAACGCCCAACATCACCACCCCACAGAGCACAATGTTGATCGCGGCATAGCTGGCGAGGATCAGCGCCGGCGCCACGCGTCCCATCAGCCAGGTAGAGAAGAAGCGGCCCAGCATAAAGCAGATCATCGCCACGGACAGCATGTAGGACGCGCTCTGGTTGCTGACGCCGTGCCAGTGCTCCGTTGCGTAGTTAATAAAGAAAGCACCAACGCCGACCTGCGCCGCCACGTAGAAGAACTGCGCGATAACCCCACCAACGAAGTGTTTATGCTGCCACAGCGAGGTTCCAACCTGTTGAGCCGAAGCTTCTTCCGACTCGCGGATATCCGGCAGCGCCGTGCGCTTAAACAGGAAGGCGATACCGATTACCACGCAGGCAATCGCCACGTAGGTCATTTTCACCGTGTCCTGCGCTTCTTCCGCCGTAGTCTGGGAGAAGAACAGCGTTCCGCCGATCATCGGGCCGACAAACTGCCCCAGACCGTTAAACGACTGCGCCAGATTGAGCCGACGCTCCGCGCCGTTCGGATCGCCCAGCACGGTGGCGTAAGGGTTAGCCGCTGTTTCCAGGCAACCCAGCCCGCAGGCCAGCACAAACAGCGCAAACAGGAACATCATAAAGTTGTTAACCATTGCGGCAGGCACAAACAGCAGCGCACCGACGGCGTACAGCATCAGGCCCGCCAGAATGCCGGCTTTATAGCCCCGACGGCTCATAAAGTAGCCCGCCGGCATCGCCACCAGGAAGTAGGCGCCAAAGTAGGCCCCCTGTAACAGGCCGGACTGTGCTTTGGTCACGTGCAGCGTTTCCTGAAAATGTTTGTTCAGGACGTCAAGCAGGCCGTATGACACACCCCACATAAAAAACAGCGTGGTGATCAGCATAAACGCCCAGCGCACACTGACGCTGCTGTCTCTCCCGATGCTTTCAGACATCCGGATTCGTTCTGTAGACATAGTTATATCCTCGTAGCGTACTGGTAGGGAGGTAAGTGTTTTTATTGGTCTTGCAAAGAGAATATTCGCGCCATCGCCATCCATTTCTCGCCGCTGGCGGTCCACGGAGTCGGCTTCTGGTATTGCCACATCTGTTCTTCCCATCGCTGTATTATCGGGTTGTTCAGCGCTGCCTGATTAAAACGTTCTCCGTCAAAGCGTTCGTCCACCTCCAGAATCATAAAAAGCCGTGTCCCGAGGCGATAAATCTCCATATCCACCACCCCGTGCTGCCGGAGATGCGCGGCAACTTCCGGCCAGATGCGCTGATGCAGCCGCTGGTATTCGGCGATTTTTTCGTCGCTGTCCACCAGATCCAGCGCCTGGCAAAAACGCTGCGTGCGGCCGCTCACAGCAGCGCCCGGTCAAGATGCAGATAGCCGCCGTCCACGCTCAGCCATTCGCCGGTGGTGTGCGAGGCGCGCGGCGACAGCAGGAACACCACGGTGTTGGCAATCTCTTCCGGCGTGGTCATGCGTTTCCCAAGCGGAATACGTTCATTGATTTTCTCCAGCTGCGCGGCGGGATCGTCGAAGCTGGCGATCCACTTTTCGTACAGCGGGGTCATCACCTCGGCCGGAACCACGGCATTGACCCGCACGCCGCTCTCACGCAGGGACACCGCCCATTCGCGGGTCAGCGACAGAATCGCCCCCTTCGCCGCGCAGTATCCGCTGGTGCCGCCCTGCCCGCTGAGCGCGGTTTTGGAGGCAATGTTCACCACCGCACCGCGGCTGCTTTCCAGCGCCGGCTGGCAGAAGTGCGTCATCTGGTAGTAATGAATCAGGTTTTTCTCCAGCGAGGAGACAAACGCTGCCCGCCCGGCCTCCAGGCCCACGCCGTCGTTCACCCCGGCGTTGTTGACCAGCGCATCCACGCGCCCAAAGCGCTGCATCACCCGCTCGACCGCCGTGCGGCAGTTATCTTCATCGCAGAGATCGGCAATCACCGTTTCCAGCGCGGGCTGCAAGCGCCTGAGTTCCGCCAGCCAGATTTCATCCGGCATACGGTTGGTGACAATCACCGGGATTGCGCCCTCCTCCACCAACAGCTTTGATATCGCTGCCCCTATCCCGGATCCGCCACCGGTGACAATCACCACTTTATCGTTTAAAAACAGATCCACTTTCGCCTCCTGTCAGGCCATAAACACTGGCCGCGGTTGTTCCCCAAATCTGCGCCTGCTCATCCGCCGTAAGAGCGTTAATTGCTCCCTCCAGCAGCTGGCTGACCTCACCGTACTCCGCCGCCAGCAGGCACACCGGCCAGTCGGAGCCGAACATCAGGCGCTGCGGGCCAAACCGCGCCAGCGCTTCCTCAATAAACGGGTGCATCTGCGCCGCGCTCCACTGGCCCTGCGGCACCTCCGTCACCAGCCCGGACAGCTTGCAAACCACGTGCGGCATCGCTGCCAGCTCTGCGACCTGTTCGCCCCAGGCTTTGGCACCCCGGGCAATATCAGGTTTCCCCAGATGATCCAGCACCAGCCAGTATTCATCATGCCGCGCGGCAAATGCGGTTAACTCCGGCAGATGCCGCCAGGTCACCAGCATGTCCCAGACGTAGCCCTGCCGCTGTAGCTCGCTCATCCCGTTGGCGACCGCAGGCAGACGCAGCCAGCTGGCCGGGTCCGGCTCGTCCTGTACCAGGTGGCGGAAGCCGCGCAGACGCGGATGGCGCAGCGTATCCAACTGCCGCGCCAGATCGGCGGCGGTGATATCCACCCAGCCGACCACCGCATCCGCTTCGCCGCGTGACGCCGACCACTGCAACAGCTGTGCCGTCTCGTCCAGGCTTTGCCGGGCCTGCACTGTAATCGCACCGTCGAAATCCCGTCTCGCCAGCAGTGGCGTCAAATCATCCGGCAGAAAGTCCTGCCGCAGCTGCGCCATTTCGCCGTCGATCCACGGAAAATCCTGCGGAAGATAGCGCCAGTAATGCTGATGGGCATCAATGCGCACCGTTAAGCTCCCTCGCCCTGAAAGCGGTACTGCGCCAGCGAGGCGGGATGCATTTCGATGGAGAAGCCCGGCGCCGTCGGCGGCATATAAGCCGCGCCACGGATCTCGCAGGGATGCAGGAAGTGCTCGTGCAGATGATCGACAAACTCAATCACCCGGCCTTCATGCGTCCCGGCGATGCAGACAAAATCAATCATCGACAGGTGCTGGACGTATTCGCACAGCCCGACGCCGCCCGCGTGCGGGCAGACCGGCAGACCGTATTTCGCCGCCATCAGCATCACCGCCAGCACCTCATTCACCCCGCCGAGGCGGCAGGCATCGATCTGCACCACGTCGATGGCTTCGCGCATAATGAACTGCTTGAACAGAATGCGGTTCTGGCACATTTCGCCAGTGGCGACCTTAATCGGATGCACGCCTTCGCGGATGCGGCGATGGCCTTCCACGTCGTCGGGGCTGGTTGGCTCTTCGATAAACCACGGCTCGGCAAACGCCAGTTCCTTCACCCAGTCCACCGCATCGTTCACCTCCCACACCTGATTGGCATCGATCATCAACTGGCGGTGTGGGCCGAGCACGTCGCGGGCAATCGCCACGCGGCGCTTGTCGTCAGCCAGGTCGCGACCCACCTTGAGCTTGATATGCGAGAAGCCCGCGTCCACCGCTTCCTGGCACAGACGGCGCAGCTTGTCGTCGTCGTAGCCCAGCCAGCCTGCCGACGTGGTGTAGCAGGGATAGCCGTTGTCCTGCAGATCGGCGATGCGTTGTGCTTTACCCGACTCGCGCGTTGCCAGCAGATCCAGCGCCTCGGCCGGAGTAATACAGTCGGTCAGATAGCGGAAATCGATGCAGCGCACCAGCTCCTGTGGTGACATATCGGCCACCAGCCGCCACAGCGGTTTCCCTGCCGATTTGGCCCACAGATCCCACACGGCATTGACCACCGCGCCGGTCGCCAGGTGCATCGCGCCTTTATCCGGGCCGATCCAGCGCAGCTGGCTGTCACCGGTGATCTCCCGCCAGAACTGCCCCATATCGGCGGTGATATCCGCCAGCCGACGCCCTACCAGCAGATGCTGCATGGCGCGGATCGCCGCACAGCAGATCTCGTTGCCGCGACCGATGGTAAAGGTGAGTCCGTGGCCGCTCAGCGCCGGGTTATCGGTTTCGATAATCACATAGGCGGCGGAGTAGTCCGGGTCCGGGTTCATCGCGTCGGAGCCGTCGAGATGCTGCGAGGTCGGGAAACGGATATCTTCTACGCGCAGCGCGGTTAATGTAGTCACAGTGATTCTCCAACGGTGGTTTGACGCTGTTCACCCAGCCCTTCGATACCCAGACGCATGGTCTGGCCCGCACGTAAATAAACCGGCGGGGTCTGACCCAGCCCGACGCCCGGCGGCGTGCCGGTGGAAATCACGTCACCCGGCTGCAGACTCATAAAGCGGCTGAGGTAGCTGATAATCTGCGCGACGGTGAAAATCATCGTGCGCGTGTTGCCGTTCTGATAGCGATGGCCGTCCACCTCCAGCCACAGATTAAGCTGCTGCGGATCGGCGATTTCATCGGCGGTGACCAGCCACGGACCGATCGGGCCAAATGTGTCGCAGCCTTTGCCTTTGTCCCAGGTGCCGCCGCATTCAAGCTGGTATTCCCGTTCGGAGATATCGTTAATCACGCAGTAGCCCGCCACGTGATCCAGCGCGGCGTCCTCGCTGATGTAGCGGCCGCCTTTACCGATCACCACGCCCAGCTCCACTTCCCAGTCGGTTTTTACCGAGCCGCGCGGGATGCGCACCGCATCGTTCGGCCCAACCACCGAGCTGGTCCATTTGCTGAACACCACCGGCTCGGCGGGAATCGCTGCCCCGGTTTCCGCCGCATGATCGGCGTAGTTCAGACCGATGCAGATAAACTTGCCGATCCTACCCACGCAGGCGCCAATCCGCGGCTCGCCGTCAATTTTCGGCAGGGTATGAACGGGCAAACGGCGCAGCTTTTCCAGCGACTGCGGCAGCAGAACATCCCCGGCAATATCGTCCACATAGCCGGAGATATCGCGCAGCGCGCCGGTTTCATCGACGATGGCCGGGCGCTCCTGGCCAGGTTCACCAATACGAACTAATTTCATGCCGTGCTCCTTAATTAATTGCTCCAGCCACCGTCAATAATCTGTGCGGTACCGGTGGTGTAAGCGCTGGCGTCGGAGGCCAGATAGGCGGCCAGCGCGGCGATCTCTTCGGCGCTGCCGATGCGGCCAATCGGCTGTCGAGCTACGAAAGCGCGATAGACCTCCTCTTCGCTCTTCCCTTCCGCCTGAGCCTGCGTGGCAATGCGCTGGCGCAGCGAAGGGGAATCCACGGTGCCCGGGCAGATAGCGTTACAGCGGATGCCGTCGCCGATAAAATCCGCCGCGACCGAGCGCGTCAGGCCGATCACCGCCGCTTTGGTGGTGCTGTAGGCGAAACGGTTAACCACGCCCTTCACGCTGGAGGCCACCGACGACATGTTGATAATCGATCCTTTTTTCTGCGCCAGCATGGCGGGCAAAAATGCCTGAATCATATGGAACATCGCGGTCACGTTAAGATCCAAAGCGAACTGCCACTCCTTCTCGCTGCACGCCAGCAGGCTGCCGCTGTGCACCACGCCCGCGCAGTTGAACAGCACGTCCAGCGAGCCGATCTCCTCTGCCGCCCGGGCAATCGCCTGCCGGTCGGTCACATCCAGCTGATACGGCGTAATGCCCGGCAGATCGTGCAGCGCCGAAAGCCGGATATCGCTGGCGATCACCTCGGCCCCGAGTTCGGCAAAATGCTGCGCGGTGGCCAGCCCGATCCCCTGCCCGGCGGCGGTGATTAACACGCGTTTCCCCTGTAGGTTCATTGCAACTCCTTTGGTATAATGATCTAAAGGTCAGGCCATTGAAGGTGAACTTTTCCCTCTTATTGAGGGTCGTAAAAGTACCGAAATGGCTGCAGAAGAATTACTTTTTATTGACATTTATGTAACATTGGCAAGTGTAATGTTGCTTTTTTGTGCACGCAGTCACTTAAATTTAATTTTCAGGTAAGCGCGATATGCCGATAAAAAAGATGGAAAACCCAAGACTTTACAGGCAGATAGCCGATCAACTCATTAAGCTGATCGACAATAACGAATTTCCGCCCGGCAGCCGCCTTCCCGCCGAGCGTGAACTGGCCGAACAGCTGCAGGTCAGTCGGGCATCGGTCCGGGAGGCGCTGATCGCGCTGGAGGTCATTGGTCTGGTGGATGTGAAGGTCGGCAACGGGGTTATCGTCAAGGCCAGGCGCAGTAATATGGAGCCGGTGATGACCGAGGCAGGACGCGATCAGTGGCACGAGCCGGATGACGAGCTGGGCATTAATCTGGATTTCTCCACCGAGCTGCCGCCCTTCTCGCTGCTACAGGCCCGCCTGCTGATCGAACCGGAAGCCGCCGCGCTGGCCGCGCTGCACGCCAGTGATGCGGAACTCGCCGCGATCCGCGCAGCCTACCAGCAGAACTGCGACGACAACCGGGCTAATTCGCGAACCCATCCCGGCGACCGGTTATTCCATATCCGCATCGCTCAGGCCAGCGGCAATCCCGCCTATGGATTTATCATCGGCCACCTGCTGGGGCACCGCTACGGCAGCATGTTCCGCATGCTGCAGGCGCACTTTACGCCGAGTGATATGCCTGACGTTTCAGAGCATGAGCATCTTGCCATTCTGACCGCGCTGGAAAAACGCAATGCGAAAGCCGCAAGGCAGGCGATGAAGCGGCATATCGAGCGGGTCATTGCCACCTTTGAGGGAGTGCAGGAATAAGCCGCTCGAGAAGGGAGAGTTTTATCTTATCAGCGCGCCGTCGGACCATCTTCACCGGTTCGGCAGTGCCCCACGGCTGGAAAACACCGACCTGAACAACTATACCTAAAAATGAAATTTTTATTCTGAAGTGGAGAGGTATGGGATATCTGGCGTGGACGACTGCAGCGGGCGGCCTGTTACTTGATCTGGTATCACGCAGGAGAAGTCCCCGCCGTTGAGAATGGTTCACCTGGGTGAGCGTTGATCTGGTTGGGGCGCTGGCAGGAGGTCTACTGATTGGTTTTGCACTGGGCCGGTTTATTGGCCTGACGCTACCCGCTCCCGCCATGCGCAGGGGGACATGATCCTGCTGCGGTGAAAGCCTTCGCCGGTGAAAACTACCACGTTGCCGTCACCTACCTGGACGATGAAGCCTTTGAGCTGCTGTCCGATCCGTACGTCTTCCAGCATGAAGTGGACTGCGTAACGCCACTGTAATCAGGGTAGGAGAATCCGGTATAGCTTTACAACGGACGCGGCTGGCGCCACCTCTTTCCTTGCAATAAAGGGGATCGGCTTTAAGTCGGCAGCCCGCCGGGGGCGTTTTATTACAGATTCGCCGCATCATAAGCCGCCTGCGCCGCCAGTACCGCATCCATATTCTTTTCCGCCCAGTGCATCAGTACCGAAACAGTTTTGGTCAGCGTCTGGCCCAGCGGGGTGATGCTGTACTCCACCGTGACCGGCACGGTGGCAAATACCTGGCGGGCGATCAGGCCATCACGCTCCAGCTTGCGCAAAGTCTGGGTTAATACCTTCTGCGAAATACCCTGTACGTCACGGCGCAGGTTGTTAAAACGCACCGGGCCGCTGTCCAGACGGCCCAGGATCAGCAGCGCCCATTTGTCCGCCAGCCTGGCCAGCACCTCGCGGGTCGGGCACTGATTGCTGTACACATCCCAGGCTAAATGTTCTTTATTCATATACTTATTCCTCTGGTGCTGGTTTCCTCCAGGAAACGTAGTGGCGATAAGGTGCCTTCTTCCGCGCTGTAAACAACGCTGGTATAACTTGCACCTGGTTTCTATTGGATACTAAGGCGCAAGAAATAGCAAAGGCATAGTCGAGCGCGATGAATTCAGAAAGTGTTGTGGATGAGGTTTCTGGCCGGAGCATTAACACTTGCGAGCTGGACCGAATAACTATTGTTAATCAAGGGGATCTATCATGAGTATTGCGTTGGTTTATTTTTCCGGCTACGGACACACCAAGCTGGTGGCAGAGAAAGTGGCCGAGGGCGCACAGGCCGAACTGATTGCCGTTGACCAGAATGGCGATATCCAGGAGAGCGACTGGCAGAAACTGAACGAGGCCAAAGCGATCATCTTTGGCGCACCAACCTATATGGGCAGCGTACCGTGGCAGTTCAAAAAGTTCGCAGATGCTTCATCCAAAATCTGGTTCACCCGCGGCTGGCAGGATAAGATTTTTGCCGGTTTCAGCAACAGCGCCAGCCTGAACGGCGACAAGCAGGTCTCCCTGCAGTACCTGCAAACGCTGGCATCGCAGCACGGTGGGATCTGGGTCAGCCTTGGCTTCCACACCCTGGCATCAACTCGCGAAGACGTGAACAACCTCGGAGGCTCCGTGGGCCTGCTGGTGCAGTCGCCTTCCGACGCGGGCGCAGACAAAATTGCCTCTGGCGATCTGGAAACCGCAGTGAAATTCGGTGAGCGCGTAGCATCTGTTGCCCAGCGTTTTAACTGATAGCAGTGCCCCGCCGCGTTAAACCGGTGGGGCATTCTTCACTTACCCGCAAGACTGACTCGATGCTGCGGCCAGCATCAGCACAGCATCGAATCAAATCCCGCGCATCCTACCTTTACGACAACGTCTTCAGCGGCAGATAAATATCCGTCACCAGTTCATGCTCCGGCACCTCATGCACAAAGTTCATATAGTGCATATACAGCGGAAAGTCGCGCAATTCCTCGCCGCTCGCAGGCAGCCAGTCGCGATACAGCTGCTGAGCCAGCTCGGTTAATGTTTCATGCGATCCGCAGTGGCGCAGTACCGCGCAGCGACCGCCGGGAATTGTGCCGTTCACCAAGCCGAACGGGTTATCCTCCGGGATCGGTGCGGTGACCGATCCACAGATATGAAACTGAAATACCTGCGGATCGGTGGTGGCCGGATCGTCCGGCGCAATTCCGAACGTCTGGCTGGTGAGCACCGGCGCCAGCCGGGCGCCGGTTTCAATAGTGGCCAGCGCCATCCAGCCAGCATTCCAGTCGGTGACAAAGCCGCGCTTAACGGCATAGCGTACTGCCCAGCCGTTAAGCGCAAGATCGTCCGGGCGGAACCAGCGCGTCAGGCTGGGTGCCACCTGGGCATCCATCCCCTGCTCTTCTGCTGCGCCGGCACGCCGACGGCTGCCGCACAGGTGCTGCACATGGCCCCCTCCTCCGTGGCCCGGCATATCGAACAGTTCGAGCAGGATCTGGGCACCGTTATGTTTCAGCGCGTCCCGCGCATTGCTGCGACCATGCAATTTATCCGCAGACTGTTTGAAGACTGGCAGGAAAAGTTGTGCGATTGCAGCGATTAATTAATGACCAATGCAGAATGGCTGGCGGCGGCGACAAAAAAATACCGATTCAGTCCAAAGAAAATCGCCGCCGACGCTCAAGAAAAACAGGAATAATCGACGGCTGATTAACCGGTATGCAGCAGCGCGGCCAACCGCTGCTGCACGTCAACACAGCCCGACAGGACCAGATTCCCGTTCAGCAAACCATTTTCCTCCAGGAACGCGTTGCTTCTCCCCCCAGCCTCGTTAATCAGCAACATCCCGGCCAGCGCATCCCAGCTGTTCATGTGCTCTTCGTAATAGGCATGTACCTGCCCGGCTGCAACGTGTGCCAGCATCAGTGCCCCGGCACCAAAGCGGCGATATTCAATGCCGCCGCTCAACAGGACCTCAATGGTACGACTGTAGCTTTCCACCGGCGCGCGGCTGGATCGGCCCAGACCGACAACCACCGCCTCCGCATCGGGCTCACGCAGTCTTAGCCGTTTGTCATTCAGGAACGCGCCATAGCCGCGACGGGAAAAGAAAAACTCATCACGATCCGGGGCGTAAATAATCCCCATCTCGACGACATTCTTGCGGACGTAAGCCAGTGAGATGCACCAGTAATCCATGCCAAGAATATAATTAGTGGTGCCGTCAATCGGATCGATCACCCAGATCCCCTGCTCGCCACCCTGCAGGCCGCTCTCTTCGCCGAGAAAACCGTCTTCGGGTCGATGCGCCTGCAGCCAGCCTTTAATCTCCTCTTCCACAAACAGATCGGCATGAGAAACAAAATCCTGGCGGGCTTTTTTATCCACTTTCAGCCCTGCATCACGCAGCACCTGCGCCTGCTTACCCAGTTGTCGAATCAACGTACACAATGACTGTTGCTGCTCTTCGGTCATGCCTTGCCCTTATATAATGGATGGTGACGTGCGCCGGTGAATAAGTGCCACCTTCACCCAGAGGGTACGTGAAGGTCGTTGTGGGTCGCTGGCCCGCTCCAGCAGGCAGGCGAGAGCCTGGCGGGCAATTTCAGCGACGTCCTGATGCAGTGTGGTGAGCTGATAGCTGAATTGCGCGGTCTGCGGGGTGTTATCGAATCCGATCAGCTGAAAATCTTCCGGTGCCTGCCTGCCGCGCTGTTTCATACCGTCAAGAAAACCCAGCGCCAGCTGCGCGTTGGCGCAAAAAATACCCAGTGAGGCAACGTCCTGCACGGCAGCTGCCCGCAACCCACCGTCATAGCCCTCTTCCGGCGCGATCAGCGGCAGTAAATCACATTCGGTATCAATGCCCAGGTCGGCTAGTGCCAGCCTGAACGCTTCGCCACGCATCCTGCCCGCCCAGGTGGAATCCTGATTATTCAGCCAGCCAAATCGGCGGCAGCCGGCCCGATACAGCTGTTCCGCCGCAAGGATTGCGCCCGCGGCGTAATCCGAGCAAACGTAATCCACGAACGGGATATCCGGCTGGCGGTTAATACCCACCACCGGGATCTGTTGTTCAACGCACTCATTAACCAGCGCCTCCGGCGGCTTGCCGGAAGTGACAATCACGCCGGACACGCGGAACTGGGTGAAACGACGCAGCGTTTCCGCCAGATCCGCTTCGCTGCGAATTTCTGCCACCAGCGCCTGAAAGCCTCTGCACTGGATTTCACAGAGCAGTCCGTCCAGCAGACTGCTGCGAAACGGATCGCCGATGCACGAAACAATCACCCCGATCAGATGGCTGCGTCGCCGGTTTAGCCCCTGGGCCAGAAAATTCACCTGATAACCTAGTTCTTCTGCGGCACGCAGCACCCGTTTCCTGGCTTCCGGCGAGATACTGCCGTTGTTGCTCAACGCGCGGGAAACCACCGCACGGGAAACACCCGCGCGATGGGCAACGTCCTGAGCGGTAACGCTCTGCTTACGTAACGACGATGTCAAAACGGGTTCCCTCGCAAAAAAAGTTTCGCCCTTAATTAAACTGTCACAAAGATACGACAAAGTTGGCTCACATAATGTCGAGCCAACATTGCATTTTTTTTACATCAAGATGAACACGTGTTCACAGAAGCATAAAAATGCAAAAAACAGAGATTGCGAAAACGGACATGAGTTATTTAAATATCTCCCGGCTGAAAATCAGCTACGGTGAAAAAGTGGTGCTCCATAATATCGATCTGGCCGTAGAGAAAGGGGAAATGATCGCCCTGCTCGGCCCGTCCGGCTGTGGGAAAACCACCTTATTAAATGCGCTCTGCGGTTTTATTAACGTGAATGCGGGCGATATTTCGATTGCCGGCAGGGATATTACCCACAGCGCGCCGGAACAGCGCAATATCACCATGGTATTTCAAAGCTATGCACTCTGGCCGCATCTGACGGTGGCGAAAAATATCGGCTATGGCCTGAAATTACGGAAATGGCGGCGCGATGATATCGATCGCCGGGTTGAAGAACTGCTGCAAATCGTCAATCTCGGCGGTCTGGCAGAGATGAAAGTGACCGAGCTTTCGGGCGGCCAGCGGCAGCGCGTGGCGCTGGCACGGGCGCTGGCTATTGAGCCGGATGTACTGGTGCTGGACGAACCGTTATCCAATCTGGATGCCAAAGTCCGCCTGAACGTGCGCCACGAAATTAAAGCGCTGCAAAAAAGGCTCGGCTTTACCTCATTAATTGTTACCCACGACCAGCAGGAAGCGCTGGTGATGGCCGACCGTATCGCCGTATTAAATCAGGGTCGTATTGAACAAATTGGTACACCTGAGGATATTTACCAACGCCCCGTTACGCCGTTCGTCGCTGATTTTATGGGCGCCGATAACAAATTATCCTTCAACGATATTCAGAGCAGCACAAACATGGCTCTGCATATTAACGGCCATCATTTATCCGCCCCCAATCAGCAGAAAATCGTTTATTTCCGCAGTGCCGATGCCGGGCTGTCTGAATTAAATCGCACGCCGCCAGACAGTGGGCTGACCGTTGAAGGGGTCGTGGAACAGAGTGCGTTTCTCGGCAATTTATATCGCCACAGCGTGCGCTGTAATAACCATCTGCTACTGGTAGATGCCGGTATCTGCTGGCCGCCGCAAACGCCGGTCAGGCTGCACGTTCCGGCTTCGGCGCTGCATGTTTTTACTTCACCTCATGCTCATTAATTCCATCTTTTTCATCCTGGGGAAAAACCATGTTTACTAAAACCAAAGCGGCCGTCGTTGTTGCCCTGTTTTTGAGCTACGGCGCACAGGCCGACACCATCCTGAACGTTGCCACCGCGGGCGATCAGAATATGGTGGACTACGTTAAAACCTGGCTGGGGCCGAAGTTCGAAGCCGCGCATCCGGGGGTTAAAGTTCAGGTTGTGGGTACCGGCCCGGGCGATGCCGGATCGAACAAAATCATTGAAAAACTGAGCGCACAGAAAGAAAGCGGCGCGAAAACATGGGACATTGACGTCGCCGTGGTGCATCAGAAAGCCGGTGGCGAGCTGGTGGAAAAAGGACTGCTGGAGAAATATCGCCAGCAGATTAAAACCGGCTCGATGGTTACCGCCGACAACGCAAAGAACGCGCTGGGCGTGAACGTGGACGGCTACGTCATGCCGATGTTCTTAAGCCAGACCGCCATCGCCTGGAACAGCGACACGGTGAAAACACCACCTGCCTCCTACGATGAGCTGGTTGCCTGGGCGGCAAAAAATCCGCAGGCGTTCGGCTATAACGGCATTAAAAACGGCATGTCCGGCATCAGCTTCGTCGCGGGCTGGATTTACGCCTACGGCACCGATGCGCAGCGCCTCTCTTCACTGCCTTACGATAAAAGCGTGGAGAAAAACTGGGGAGAAGCCTGGCAGAAGCTGAAAGCCTTTAACAAGAACGTGACCTTTACGCCGGGCAACGCCGGTACGCTGGATATGCTGAGCCGTGGCGAAATCAGCATGGGCCCGGTGTGGGTGGATATGTTCTACAGCTGGAAAGATCAGGGCAAACTGCCGCCGTCGATCAGGCTTTCCCTGCTGGCACCGGGTATGCCGGGGCAGCCGATGTACTACGTCACGCCGGCTAAAGCGGCGCAGCCGCAGCTGGCGCGCGAGTTTATCGAGCTGGCTACCAGCCCGGAAATCCAGGCGGAAGGCATTGTGAAGCAGTTTAACTGGTATCCGGGCATTGATGCCGAGCACGTAAAACCGAAGCTGGATGCGGCCACGTGGCAGAAGCTGTTTGCTGAAATCTCGCCGCAGGCGCTGGCGGAATACGGTAAGAGCTTCCCTATCACCCCGTATTTTAACGACATCAAAGAAGGCTATGAGAGCCAGGTTTCTAACTGATTGACCTCTGATGCTCAGGTGCGGCCTGCCGTCCTGAGCTTTTTTATTTGCTGATGTCAGGTTCGCTATGCGTATTTCGCTGAAATATTTACTGCTGGTCGCCCCGGCGGCGCTGATGATCGCCGTGCTGTTTCTCTATCCGCTCGGCTTTTCGCTGATTGCCGCCTTTACCCATGACGCGCAGGGATTCACTCTCGACCATTTCCGTAAGGTTTACTCGCTCTACTCCCGCGATATTCTGTTTACGCTGATTATCGTGCTGATTTCCGTTGCACTGCTGGCGCTGATTTCCATTACGCTGTCGGCGGTGATTACGCTGTCCCCCTGCCGTCCAATTGTGCGCATGCTGGCGTTCTTATACCGCCTGCCGCTGTTTATTCCCTTTATCGTTGCCGCACAAATGATGCGTGCCTTTCTGGCAAAAAACGGCCTGATGAACAACGCGCTGGTGTCCGCCGACCTGCTGACCCCGCTGGAAACCATTTCCTGGCTGGGATGGAAGGGCATTATTATTACCTTCGTCTGGAAGCAGCTGGCGTTTGCCACCCTGCTGATCTGTGGCGCGATGGCCGCACTGGATCAGCCGCAAATTCTGGCGGCGCGCAATCTGGGCGCTTCCCGCCCGCGTATTCTGTTCGACATTATTCTGCCGCAGGTGCTGCCGGCTATTGGCGTGGCGCTGGTACTGTCCACCGTCACCATGATGTCGGTGCTTTCCGTGCCGATGATGATCGGCACCGGTACGCCGACGATGATCACCGTGGATATGGCCTTCCGGGTCAATTCCTACAGTGACTACGCCGTGGCCAACGCGCTGGGCGTTGTGTCATTGCTGATCTGCGGCGCGCTATCCTGGTTTTATCTGCGCCACAGCCTGCGCCAGAAAGGAGGCGAAGCATGAAAGAGGTTATCCCGAAAGAAGCAATTCCGTTGATAAAGCGCAGGAGATTTGGCCTCAGCCTGCCGCTGCAAACGCTGCTACTGGTATTTATGCTGCTGATTATGGCAGGGCCACTGCTCAATCTGCTGATCTGGACGGTGGCGGAAAGCTGGTTCTTCCCGCACAGCCTGCCCAGCCAGTGGGGACTGAAATACTGGTATCAGGTGTTCAGCCCGTACAGCGATGTTTCGGGATCGCTGCTGACCAGCGTGTTTATTGCCGTACTGTCGGTGCTGGTGTGCCTGCTGATTTCTATTCCGGCGGGGTATGCGCTCTCGCGCCGGGCGATGCCGCTGCGGGTCGCCTTTATGCTGTTGTTCCTGATCCCCCAGGCGTTCCCGAACCTGACGGTATATATGAATATCGCACGGCTGTTCTATCAGTGGGGGCTGAACGGGACGATTGCGGGCGTGGTGCTGGTCCACAGCGTACACGGACTGATGTACTCGGTGTGGATCTGCGTGGCCGCCTTTGCTGCCGTCGATCCGCTGCTGGCCCGCGCCTCGCGTAATCTCGGTGCCGGGCCGATTTATACCTTCTGGCATATCGTGCTGCCGCAGGCGGCACCGGGAATTATCGCCGCCAGCATCTTTGTATTTCTGGAGTCGCTGGATGAGTTCACCGGCACCTTCTTTGTCGGTGCACCGGATATCTCCACCCTGCCGCTGCTGCTGTTTAACGCCAGCATGTCGGGCAACTACCAGATATCGTCGATTACCGCACTGATCCTGCTGGTGCCGTCTTTGCTGTTTATGCTGGTGATCCACAAATTTATGCGGCCAGAAATGCTGTCTAAGATTGGGAAATAGCGGACGGGATAAAATATCGCCCTGGAGGAACAGATGCCGACCGGGGCGAAAAGAGAGACGCTGAACGCTGAACGCTGAACGCTGAACGCTGAACGCTGAACGCTGAACGCTGAACGCTGAACGCTGAACGCTGAC